>JABMRO010000248.1 GCA_013202635.1 Planctomycetota bacterium | reverse complement strand
TCCAACTCTCCGTTGCGGGCCGGCAAGTCAACGCTTTACGAAGGCGGTATTCGCGAGCCGCTGATTGTTCGCTGGCCAAAGGTCGTTAAACCGGGCGGCCTGTGCAATAAACCGACAAGCAATATTGACTTCTATCCAACGTTCCTCCAGGTCGCCGGTTGCAGGGCACACCAATCTCAGCACCTTGATGGTGTTTCCATCATGCCTTTACTAAAGAATCCTAAAGCCAAGCTCGGGCGAGACACATTCTATTGGCACTATCCGCTTGAAAAGCCTCATTTCCTCGGCGGACGCTCGGCAGGGGCGATTCGGCAGGGCAACTTCAAACTCATCGAATTCTTCGATACCGGCCGGGTCGAACTTTACAATCTCGCCGATGATATCTCAGAACAGCACAACCTAACGGCAAAGCTGCCCGGCAAAGTAAACGAACTGAAAAAGCGATTGGCAAAATGGCGGACCGAAGTCGGAGCAAAGATTAACGACGGGTTAAGATAATCTGATTGATATAACAGTATAAACCAAATAAAATGCGAAGAAACTTGCACTGGACGAAAAATTTAACAAAACCGGAGGAAAATATGAGAGCAAACGAGAATACACGTCGTGATTTCTTGAAGGCTATAGGATTGGGTGCTGTATCTCTGGCTTTTTCCGGATGCACGGGCGCATCGGGATTATCCGGCGGCAAAACTCCAAAGAAACAGCCGAATATCCTTTTTTGCCTTGCGGACGACTGGTCCTGGCCCCACGCAAGTATAACCGGAGATAAGGTCGTCAAAACGCCAACGTTTGATAGAGTCGCGCGCGAAGGTGTGCTGTTTGAAAACGCGTTTGTTTCATCACCTTCCTGCACGCCGTCGCGCGGAGCAATCCTGACCGGCCAGTGGCACTGGCGCCTGGAAGAGGGGGGCAACCTCTGGAGCACACTGCCGGCAAAGTTCGATGTATATCCCGACCTGCTGGAGTCGGCTGGTTACCATGTAGGTTACACACGCAAGGGATGGGGACCCGGCTACAACGAGCCGGGCGGGCGAACACGCAATCCCGCCGGGCCGCGTTACAAAAACTTCACAGAATTTATGAAAGCCCGCCCGCAAGGCAAACCGTTCTGTTTCTGGTTCGGCAGCCAGGACCCGCATCGAGGCTATAAGTGGCAGTCCGGCATTAAGAGTGGTATGAAACTCCAGGACGTTGAAGTGCCTGCGTGCTTCCCGGACAGCAGGGAGGTGCGAACGGATATATGTGACTACTACTGGGAGGTTCAGCGCTTCGATACCGAGGTCAGTGAGCTTTTGAATACCCTTCAGGAAAATGGCGAACTGGACAATACGTTAGTTGTAATCTCCGGCGACAACGGTATGCCGTTCCCGCGCTGCAAAAGCAACCTTTATGACCTTGGCACAAACATACCGCTTGCGGTTCGCTGGCCCGCGGCGGTCAAAGGTAGCCGGGTTGTCGAAGACTTTATCAGCCTCGCCGATTTGGCTCCGACGTTCCTTGAAGCGGCCGGATTAAAACCAACCGCGGATATGACGGCTCGAAGTTTTCTCAACTTGTTGACATCAAGTAAATCGGGCCGGGTGGACCGCAAGCGCAACCACGTCCTTACCGGAAAAGAACGCCATGTACCATCTCAGGAAACCGGCGCTGCCGGCTATCCGATGCGAGCGATACGGACGCACGATTTCCTTTACATCCGCAACTTCAAACCGAACCGCTGGCCCTCTGGCCATGCCAAAGGTTATACTCAACCAACAGAAATAGTCATATCAAAGCCGCTCGGCACACATTACGGCTATGCTGACGTTGATGCCGCTCCGACAAAATCTTATATGCTGAAGTACCGAAATGAGCCGCAGGTCGCAAAACTTTACGAGCTTGCCTTTGGAAAGCGCCCCGCTGAAGAGCTTTACGACCTTCGAAAGGACCCCGACCAGCTAAATAACGTAGCCGGAAAGCCTGAATACGCCATGGCAAAAAGCAGGCTCGCTTCCGACCTGTTAGCCGAGTTGAAAGCGACCAAAGACCCCCGTGTTTTAGGCCGGGGAGATGTCTTCGATAAATATCCCTACTACGGCGGCGGAGTCAAAAATGTCTCACAAAAACCGACCAAAACAAAAAATTAACGCTCCACACGATAAACGCGTAAAAAAAGCCGAGCTACAGCCCGGCCTTAACCAGCTTATCCAACGAACCTAATCGCGTTTTTGAATTTGGATGCCACAGAAACCAAAATAGTCCTTAGGCTTGGAAGCGTTCCAGGTAAATGGAACAATCCACTCCTTCGATGTGTCTTTCGTAAATTCAAAACCACTGTCAGGTGCCAGTGAAACCCTAAGCTTGTAGGAAATGACTGGTATAAGACTCTTTAATACGGTTCGGTAGCCATAATCGACTTTATCGACTTTATCGACTTTTTCAAGCATATCTAAAGACAGAGTCCACTTGCATCTAATCTTCGTTTGGCCGGTGAAGAGCTTTTGTAGAGGTAGTTCAAGCTCGTACTGGCCTGTGTCCACCTGCCTAAATGGGATAGCAACCTCATCCAACGTCACCGATGTCAGCTTCCCACTGGCATAGGGCAGACTTATGGGAATGAGGTTTGTGCCTTCAGGTCCTTTCAGGAGCGTCAGGTCAGAATGCACACTGATATCACCCGATGCTGTAAAGTGCCACAAATCTTCCTGAGTGCCGGCAAACTCAGATTTCGACCATTGCTGATAGGCTATGTTCACCTCGGCTTTTTTCTCTACTGAGATTGGCTCGGACAAATCCTGCGGTGCGACATCCTCGACACGCAGATCGCCGTAGATAACTCGATACGTTTCAGCCCCTTCCGGCTGATACCAGAATATCGCCTTGTCCGCCTCGCCCAGTTTCACACCATTACCCGCATAATGCCATTCGCCCTGGCCCTTGAAGAACCTAATGAACAGTAAATGCCGGGTAATTTTCATCCCCAGCTCCATCTCCGCCTCACCAGCCAGTCCGAGTTCATCGATTTTCTTTTCCATTGAGGGGGCCTCTTTGACAAAGTCTTCTACAGCAACACTGTCGGGAAACTGACCACCCCCGAATACTTCCGCGCGGATACGAAGGCCTTCGACAAAGTCTTCCTCGGTAGCTCCGAGTAGATCAAGTTCCGCCTCCTGAAGCGTGTAGCCCTCGGGCACATCCATACTGAACAGCGATTCATCCATTGGTACATCGAACTTAACATTTTTACAGATGACCTTCATTTGCCCGCTCACCTGTTCGATCCGCACAGGCAGCGCAGTTTCAGGGTCGGCCCAGATTGTCAATTCCACTTTTGGATGTCTGGCTGAAAAACCGATGGCTTCCCGTCCATCTATTTCCTGTTTGCCAAGTTCTTCGACCTTAAAATCTGGCTTCTCCTGCAACTCGCCAATGATATTTCTTAGCGTATCCATATAATTCGGCATCGAGGGTAAACCCTTCAAGTCAACATATGCCGCCTCTTTCTTGGAAACTGTCAGTGACAAAATCCTCATGGCCTTCAGGTCAATAATGGTCACAACATCATCCATACTAGATATTGTTCTTCTAATTAGTGGACCTTTTATCTGATCGTGAATGACCGGTCCGCCCGCTTCTTCCTCGCCGACGATAATATCTAATACCGCAGTCTGTGCATTTAGAATTGGCTTAATAACATCGGCAAATGTCACTGTCGCTGTGGATAGCCCCGCAAGGTGCATTGCTATAAGCACTCCGGAAATTACCACCACCGCAGCGGCTATTTTTGTAATTGGACTTCTCATAATTGTTCTCCACATTGAAATTGTGTTAATAGATTCTCTCAAATGTCCTGACCCATCCGACGAGCTTGCCTCAAACATCTTTGTAGATTCTTCTCTCAGTTTGTTCAGGAACTCACGGTCAGGTGCAACGGTCTTACGCCACGCAGAAGAAAGTAGCGAGCTGAACTTCGCATCATCTGATTGTTTCTTTTTATTAAATTTCATGGCGCCATCTCCAATATGCCGGGCGTAGAATGTGTCAACCTCTTAAATACCTGGCGAAAAGCCTTTCTGGCTCGGGCCAATTTCGACCGAACAGCCACTGATGAACCGTTAGTTTCTCCGGCGATGTCTTCTATTGCTAAACCGTCAACATATTTTGCCATTAGTAATGTCTGATATTCCGCTGATAACTCTGCCAGTGTATATCTGACCAACGTCGCCAATTCAGCAGACTCAAGCACTTCGGCCGGTAGCTTCTCCCTGCCTTCAATCCAATCTGATCCTTGGCCGTCTAACAGGCTCCACCACTGCTGTGCACGAGCAATGATTGCCTTTGACGTTCGTTTGCGATAATGCAGGGCTACCTGCCGTATAGCGATGGCCCATAGCCAACTCCACAATGAACCCCGGCGAGGATCGAAATTCTTCGCCGAACGCGCAGCAGCTAACAAGGTCTCCTGCACCACGTCCGCAACAGAAGCCGGATCATGAGCCATTAGCCGTGCAATATTACACCATAGCTTTTCAGCATACAGTTCATACAGACTAAACCAGGCATCGCGATTACCTTGTTGCAATCCTTCTGCTATTTCCTTATGTGCTCGTTTATTCATATCAGACAGTTTAATGGACAGGTCTAAGCCGCCAAAGGTTTTAGAGTGCCTAACAAAATGAATCGTAGCACCGAAAACGAGCATTTTCGTCTCTGGCAAGGAAGGCGAAGCAGGCCATCTGAGGATGGTCGATGCAGCCTGACGCCGTCCAGAGACGAAATAAGCCGTTTGAATGCAGAGTCATTTTGTTAGGTGCTCTTAGCCTTCACTCTATAGTTTGCGCTTCAGGTAAGAAATGTGTCGATAAAAATTTTTTATTTTCAACAATTTTATAAATAGACTGCTTTTATCTCGCTGAATTGAAAATGATGACGGATTATTAACAGAGCAAAAAATGCACAAAAGGCCGAACTGAAGCAGCCCGGCCTTTGTTATCAATATTGTTCGGCAACTTTACTTCGGCAAATCTCCGGCCGCCACGTCCTTTACACTCAAATCACCATAGATGACGCGGTAAGTCTCTGAACCTTCCGGGCGGTACCAGCAAACTGGAGATTCCGAATCACCAAGTTTGACATTCTTGCCCACGTAGTGCCAATCGTTTTCGGGCTTTAAGAGTTGAAAGAACATGAATCCAGGCCCCATCTTCATGGCCAATTCCATCTTTTGCTCTTGTGTTAGTTTCGCGAATTTCTTACGATTCTTCTTTACGTCATCCACATATACCTGGGCGCTCAAATCTTCCGGAAAAGCGTCATCCAGTATAACCTCTGCCCAGATACGAAGGGTTTCGACCAGGTCCTGTTCGGTCGAACTCGCAATGCCAAGCTCGCCACTTGGAAGTTCAGAGTAACCTTCAGGTATTTCCATACTGAACAGTGATTCGTCCATTTCTATATCGAATTGGAAATCAGTACAAACACATTCTATCTGACGCCATTTCTGTTCCATTCGTATTGGCAGGGCGGTTTGTAGGTCCGCCCAGATCGTCCATTCTCCATCAGGGCCGGTAGCTCGAAAACCTTGTGCAATCCGGCCATCTATTTCCTTCTCGCCGAGTGGCTCGACCGAAATATCAGGATCGTTCTGTATTTCTGTAACCATGTTTCTCATTTCTTCCAGGATATTTTCTGGTTCTTCCGGCAAATCTTTCAGATCGATTACTACCGCCTTCTTCTGATTTGGAATCAGTGTTAGCATCCGGAAAGTATCATAATCCATGATTATCACCTGTACAGTCTTTCCATCTGGTGATAATACTTCGCCTCTGACCCGTTGCGTACCCATGTTCATGACCCTGGTTGTGGGAATATTTTCTCCCCCAACATTGAATACCACAGTACGGGCGGTTAGGATGGGCCGGACGACATCAGCCCACGCGACACTTTCAGTTGGAACACCAAGAAAATATATGCCCGCGACTACTGACACAAGTATCACTGCCGCTGTGGCTATTTTTGTAATCGGACTTTTCATAATTGTTCTCCAAATGTTTGGTTCTCGAGCAGCGCAAGGCATGCTCTTAGATTGATCCAGTTCATTAAGAAGCTCTTTCAGAACCGCTTCATTAACCTCCGGATTGCTCTTTATCGATGCGTTTTTAATAAACTGTCTTGTCTTATCTGCTGGTCTCATTTTGTCACCTCACTATTTAAAATTGACCGCAGTTTTGTTAATCCATAACGAAATCTACTTTGGGCAGTTTTATCTGAAACACCTTGCAGCTTGGCAATTTCCCTGAATTTCATTCCTCCTTGAATATGCAGGATAACTGCTTCTCGCTGCTCGTACGGCAGAACTGCCATTGAGTTGCTCAACTGGGTAAACTCTTCGCTGCATATAATCCATTGATCAGGCCTTTTGGAGCCTAATGCAATCGGTTCGGCATTGTCCATACTTACGGTTTGCCGCCGTCGCCTCGACAGGTTCACATTACGTGCTCGGTTAACAACGCATCTCGCCAGATAACCCCTGAGACTGCCGGTAAGCTGGAACTGTTTTGCAGAACGAACAAACACAACAAAGACATCGTGCACAATATCCTCAGCAGCACTGGTCTCGTTCAAAAGGCCAGCCGCTATACGTAAGAGATCATCTCTGTACTTTTCATAGATATGACAGAGCGCTTCCTTGCTGCCACGCTTAAATTTCCAAACGAGTAATTTATCTTCAAGCATCAGCAACTTCCATTTCGAGGCAAAATCCGTGGCAATAGTTAATTTCCTGTTTCATATTACCCTGCCTGGAGGCATTTACCATTAATCACCGCCAGAATTTTCAGAATGAACAACACAAGATACTCTTGGAACGACCGATCATCACTTATACAACAACTGAAACGTCCGCTTCACTTTAATAAAAATCATTTTTTAGAATTTTTTTACAGTTTTCCTCAATTTTGCCACAGAATTTGTAATAAGAAAAGGCCGGGCTGAATGAGCCCGACCTTTTGTAATTGACGCCAACGCTGGTTGAAAAATTTACTTCGGAAGGTTTTCCTCCGCTACGTCTTTTACACTCAAATCGCCATAGATAACGCGATACGTTTCTGAGCCTTCGGGGCGGTACCAGACGATTGCTGTCTCGGCATCGCCGAGCTTGACGCCTGCTCCGGCATAATGCCACTCCATTTCGTTGAGTATCTGGATGAACATCATGCCTTGAATGAAATAATTACCGAGCTGTTCTTTTTCAGCATCGGGAATTGACAGACCACCAATTTTCTGTCGGAAAAGAGGAATCTGTTTGATATATTCCTGTTTGAGAAGCTGCGGCGGGAAGGTTCCATCCCGGAGATATTTTGCCCACACACGAAGACTTTCGATCAGATCCTTTTCAGATAACTTGGAAAAATCCATCTGCGTCCGTCTCATCGTATACCCAGCGGGGGGATCTAGACTGATCTGGTTTTCAGAGATCGGGATGTTGAATTCAAAATTCTTTAGAATGCAGATTTCCCGGCCCCACTCCAATTCGATTTGCACAAGCGCGCCGGTTTCGGCATCCGCCAGGATGGTAATCCGTTCGCGGTCATTGCCGAGCGAGTAGCCAATGGCTTTGCGGCCGTCAATTTGTCGCTGGAATTGTTCCTTTGGCTCGAAGTTCGGATCGGCCATCAGGCGTTCGATCGTTTCGCGAACAAAGGCGATATAATCGCGAGCGTGTTTCTCCAAGGGACCTGCGATATCGACAAGAGCTGCTGTTTTTCCGGCGGTATCGAGTCTGAGCACTTTGGCAGCGTCTGCATCGATAATCAACACGATATTGGGTCCAGTGGACATGGTCCTTCGAATTCGGTTGCCGCTGACGTGGTCGCGGGCGACAGGGCCGCCTTCGCCGCCGACAAGTAGGTCATAGGCAAATGTTTTGGCCTCAAAGAGAGGTTTGATAACGTCTGCGAATGTCACTCCAGGAGAGACAATCAGACTGAAAATGACCACGCCGACGATCAGAACCACCGCCGCGGCTAATTTTGTAATTGAACTTTTCATAATTATTCTCCATATACTTGGCGCAGTTGCGCCTGATTTTTGTTTTTCTTTCTTTTCCAGTGCCTGCATAACATTACCAAGGATTCTGTTATGCGTTTCAGCGCTGGCCTTATAACGCAGTTTCTTAACTAATTTGTCTATCTCTTCTGCTGGTCTCATTTTCTCACCTCGCCGTTCAGGATTGACCGCAGTTTATCCAATCCGTACCGGTACCGACTTTGCGCTGTCTTGATTGAAATATTCTGCAATTTGGCTATTGTCTTAAATCTCATTTCGCCATGCAATCGAAGCACTACTACCTCTCGCTGCTCATATGGAAGCTCAACTACCGCGCGGCTCAGTTTTTGAAGCTGTTCACTGCGCAGAACCAAATGAACCGGACTTTTTACCTCCGTTGTCGCTCGTTCTGCCTGATTAACCGTTAAGGTTTGCCGGCGCCTGTTCTTCCGGAGGTAATCACGAGACCGGTTTGCCACACAGGTTGCCAAATAGCCTTTTAGACTTCCTCGAAGATGAAATTTTTGTACGGACCGCACGAACGAGATAAAAACATCCTGCACAACATCTTCGGCATCCGCTTTGTCATTCAGGAGATTGGCCGCCAACGTCAGCAGACCGTCGGCGTACTTTTCATAGATAAGCCGGAAGGCTTCTCTGCTGCCGTGCTTGAATCTCCACAAAAGTAATTTATCTTCGAGCATCTAAAATTCACTTATCTGATATCAGAACAATCGATTGTCATTAATATAACGTTTGATTGGTAGATTTTGCTCTAAAGAAAATTGTTTTTCCCGCTAAATTTAAAAAAGTGAAAAGGCCGGACTGAATCAGCCCGGCCTTTTGTGGTAGATAGCAATGTTGGTTGATAAATTTACTTCGGCAAATCTCCGGCGGCTACGTCTTTTACACTCAAATCGCCGTAGATGACGCGGTAAGTTTCGGCCCCATCCGGCAGATACCAGAATACGGCCTTGTCCGCCTGGCCGACTTTTACGCCGCTGCCGGCATAGTGACTGTCCTGATCTAGAATGCTCATGTGGAATAACATTCCTTTGCCCAGTGACATTCCCTTTTGCGTCCCCTCTTCGGCTGAAGTTATCGTTTCAGCAAGCTTTGCTTCGACCTGAGGAAGCATTTTCGCTAATTCCGTCATGCCTATTGTTTCCGGGAAATTGCCGTCATTCAGATCCTGAGCCCAGAAGCGTAAGCATTCAACAAGGTCCTGCTCTGTGGGTGTGCCCATATCGAATTCTTTCCCCAGATTCTCTACCTGATTATATCCATCCGGTATCTCCATACTGACCTGTGACTCCAACTCTTCTACAGGAATATTAAACTGGAAGTTTTTGTAAACCACAGATAGTCCTGGTTCATTACCTTCGATGCGTACCGGCAGTCCTGTCTCAGCATTGGCCCAGACCGTAAGGTTCCTGACCACAAAGCCAACAACTTTTTGTCCGTCGATTTCTTTTTCGCCAAGTTCTTTGGCTTCAAAATCAGGATTGTTCTGCGCATCGGTAATAATATCCCGCAGAACAGCCACGTAGTTTTGCGTTATGTCCTGAACAAGGCCTTGCGTATCCGAATATGTCGCTATTTTGCCTTCGGTATGGAGCGTGAGCAACTTCGCATTTTCCGTGTCAAAAATGTTTACGATATGCTGCTGGGTGGAAATGACCCTTCTGATTCGCTGGTCCACAATTGTATCATGGACAACAGGGTCTGTGTCTTCATCGACGCCAGAGCCACCTATGTTGACAACGATGTCCAGAATCAAAGTCCTCGCATTTAGGAGAGGCTTGACAACGTCGGCGAATGTGATGGATGGCGCCGAAATATAATGGACGCCAAGGACGGCTACGATGATTACCGCGGCCGCTACTGCTACTTTTGTAATTGAACTTTTCATAATTAGTCTCCTTATTTTGAGGCCTGCGCCAGCTTTCTTTGACGCTTTAAGCCTCACATTCTGTTCTCGAACAATACGGTTTAAGACCTCATTTTCGAGGTCACTCTGGGTCGCTGCCCTGCCATTACTGACTAAGCGCTCCTGCAGGTTTGTTAGCTGCTTTAGCTCGGCCTGACAATTGTGGCAGTCTTTCAGATGTTCTGTGACTGCGTGTTTTTGGTCTTCGGCTAACAGTCCTTCAAGATAGGCAACCAATATTTCTTTACATTCTGCACACTTCATTTTTGCACCTCACAACTTTCTGTTTCACTTGGCTGCTGTAACGACTTACGCAACATAGCATAAGCACGCGACAATGTTTTAGTTACTGTACCTAACGGTAAATCGAGCTGCTGAGCTACCTGCGAGCATGACCGGCCGCCGTAATATCGCAGCAGAACAACTCTACGGTAGCTTTCAGGCAGCTCGGCAATAGCCGCCTCAAGCCCGTAATCCTGAGACAATTCCGGGCCGGCGGCTTCTGCTGAGAACGAACGGATAACTTCCCGCTGTTGGTGAAGCATATCTTTTCTGTGATGTTCTTTCGCCACCCGGTCGGCGATTCCAAGCAGCCAGGAAAAGAACGAACCGTGGCTCCTTAGCTTGTTCATATTGAAGTAGGCCCGCACGAGAGATTCCTGTGCGGCTTCTTCGGCCTTGTCCCTGCTGCCTAATTTCCCGGCTAAGTGGGCGAGCAAAACCCCCTGATAGCGCCGCACTATATGGCGAAAATCATCCGGATGGCCGTCCAGGCAACGCTCAATGTAATATTTATCACTCTCAGACATAACAGCACCTCAAAAAATTATTAAGTATCCGTGTTCTCGCTATATAGTGCTCGTTTGGCCGGTTTTGCGACATAAAAAAAATAAAATTGCTTTTTCGGCAGCTTCCCAGAGGCCTTTTTGTCTTCCCGCTGTTTTGGAGAAAGTATTTTGAAATTGGGTTTGATTGGGTTTGATTGGGTTTGTTTTCACCAAATGTCCAATTGGTTTTATTTTCATAATCCTTTGCTATACTATTACTTACGTTCATTTGACTTTTTTGAAATTGGGTTTGTTTTGCATAAAAAGGGCTGATTTGTCGAACCTTCTCTACAGATGTAGAG
>JABMRO010000019.1 GCA_013202635.1 Planctomycetota bacterium | reverse complement strand
GGCCTGAACTATCCGGGATTCAGTGATCCGCAGATTTCTTTGACAAGTAATATCAATGCTGCTGACAGCCTTGACCATAAGACCGCCGTTCAATTTAACGTATCACCGGAACAGGACGATAGTATTGCCCTTACACTTCCAGAACAGTACAACGGTTTGGGGTATCAAAACCTTATCTCGATGGTGTTCAGCCTCATTCGGTTTAGAGATGAATGGATGCGTGTTGGGAAGGCGGCAAAAAGGCAGACGGATGAGGAGATGGTCATCGAACCGCTTCATATTGTTCTTATTGAAGAACCTGAAGCCCATCTCCATGCCCAGGTTCAGCAGGTGTTCATAAAGAAGGCCTATACTGTGCTGCGGAATCACAAGAGGCTCAAGGATGGGCAGCTCAATACGCAAATGATCGTTAGTACGCATTCATCTCATATTGCGCATGAGTTGGACTTTACCTGTTTGCGGTATTTTCGCCGAGAATCTGCAAAGCAAAAAGGAGACATACCCTTCGCAACAGTGGTCAATTTATCAAAGACCTTTGGCGGTGACAATGAAACCTCCAAGTTTGCTACCCGCTACATTAAGTCAACTCATTGTGACCTGTTTTTTGCCGATGCGGCTATTTTGGTTGAAGGCTCTGCTGAAAGATTGCTTGTTCCCCATTTCATACGGTACAAGTTCCCGAAGTTGGATCAAAGCTACATCTCACTACTTGAAATCGGAGGTAGTCACGCACACCGACTGAGGCGTCTTCTTGAAACGCTTGGATTGATTTCTCTGGTGATTACCGACGTAGACTCTGTGACGCAATCCGAAGGAGGAAGAGATAAAAAAGTGTTCCCTGAACGCGGAAAAAGTTATCGATCAGGCAATACGACACTCAAAGACTGGATTCCCCTAAAAGAGTCTCTAGATGAACTCCTGGATTGTGACAACGAGTACAAGCAGTCTGAGAACAAACAGATTAGAGTTGCTTATCAGTGCCCAATAAAACTCAAATATCATGAAAGCTCAACTGTGCAGGAAGCCATTCCTTATACATTCGAGGATTCTTTAGCGTTAACAAACATAAAGCTATTCCGAGATTATCAAGACGCAAAAGGCTTGTTGAAATATCTTAAAGACGCCCTTGGTAGAAGTGATCTAAAGGAAGCCAGTAATGAGATGTTTGACCACTTAGGGAAGGGAAGCAAAGCGGAGATGGCTTTGGAATTGCTCTTTCTCACTGAACCATGTGACATTGAACCACCGATGTACATTTCTGAGGGACTTCAATGGCTGGAAGCTAAACTAGATGATCGGCGACAGGATTTCTTGGTAACAACTGCGGAGGTGGAGAATGGCTAAAGCTACTCCGCAAACCAATGAGCTGAGCGATATAATGGCTGGTTGTCTCGACCTAGACAGCCCCAAAAGCTTTTTCCTGTTTGCTGGGGCTGGGTCTGGCAAAACAAGAGCCCTTGTTGAAGCAATGAACACGTTTCGCAAGAAGTATGGAGAGGAGTTTCGTCTTAGTGCACGCAAGGTTGCCGTTATTACATACACCAATGCAGCATGTGATGAGATTAAACATAGAATCGATTATGACACTATTTTTGCAGTATCCACGATTCACAGCTTTGCCTGGGAACTGATTCGGCCATATCACAAAGATATCCGTGAGTGGCTGAGTAAGCATCTGGTAATGGATATCCGAGAGCTCATGGAAAAACAGAAGAAAGGAAGAGCCAGTAAAGCATCTGATGACCGTGCTGTGCAAATAGAGTCGAAGCTAAAAAGGCTGAAGCGTCTCGTTACGATCAAATACTTTACCTATAACCCCAATGGTGAAAACATAGGTAAGAACTCACTGAACCATACTGAAGTCATTGGCATTGCCGCTGATTTTTTGACAAATAAGCCACTCATGCATCGGATTCTAATTCGAAAGTATCCCATCTTGCTAATTGATGAAAGCCAGGACACTCAAAAAGATCTGGTAGATGCTTTCTTTGCTGTTCAGCGTAAGCACTCAAAGGAATTCTGCCTTTCGCTTTTTGGGGATACGATGCAACGCATCTATTCAGATGGAAAAACGGGTTTAGGGGAAGCAGTACCCGATGACTGGGAAAAACCTGCCATAACTATCAACCATAGATGCCCGAAGCGTATTGTTAGGCTTATTAATACGATCCGGGCAAGTGCTGATGAACAAGAACAAGAACCGAGGGAGGATGCATCAGAAG
>JABMRO010000247.1 GCA_013202635.1 Planctomycetota bacterium | reverse complement strand
GCACGATACCACCATTCACGCGTTCTTTCGGCACCTTCCGGCCAGGGACCTTTTGACATCGGCTTGATTGCCATGACAGCCACGCCCTGCTTGTTTGCCAGTTCGAGAACGGGTTTACCGAATCCCATCTTAAAGAATTCTACAAAATTTATCGGAAACATAGCAGTATCGAAACGAAAACCGTTCATAACATCGAGTGCCCCCCTGGTGGTATGCGCCGAGAATCCAAGATACCGAATCTTTCCCTCTTCTTTTGCTTTCAACAAAGTTTCGATAGCGCCACCCGGCCCCAAAGCCTCCTTGACCTCGTCGGGAGTGCGAAGATGATGCATCTGATATAAATCGAAATAATCGGTCTTGAGCCGTTTCAACGACCGCTCCAGTTCAGAACGGGCACCATCCTTATCTCTCATCTTTGTCTTACAAGCTAAGAAAATACTACTGCGGTCAATATTAACAGCCTGAAGTCCGATGCCCATTTTTTTCTCACAGTCACCGTCTCTTCCATAGGCGGGAGCTACATCATAATAATTCACTCCTCGTTTGAAAGCATCGAGCAGGCCGGCGTTGCAGCGGTCCTGGTCATAATGACTAAGTGCAAGCCCCGGAAAGCCTACAACTGAGATTTTCTCACCGGTCCGGCCAAGGATTCTTCTCGGTAATCCCGCAACCATATCCTGTTTTTTCGAAAGAGATTGTTCACAACCTGACAGAGAGTGGATAGCAAGGCCTGTAGCAATACCACTTGCACTTTTCAGAAATGTTCGTCTTTTCATAATGATTTCCTTACATCAGAAATATTTGACTTTATAGTTTAGATTTATCCCCGTTCATAACAATATGATATTGTCACTAAAAGTATTGTAAAAGGCTTGTGCATTTTGTCAACAAGGCATTGCTGCTTCCAAAAACAATAATTTACCGCTAATTTTTGTTATACATCGAGAGACCAGCCGTTGTGATAAGGTTCTTTTATGTATTTGTTTGCATCTCTGTCATTGGTTATCTGCATATTCCGGCCATCCCAGTCGATTCGTTTGCCCGTACGAATAGCGATATTTCCTAATAGAACAATCTCGGTTAAAGGGCCTGCCCAATCGAACCGGCAGGCGGCAGGTTGCCCGCCACGCATAGCTTCGAACCATTCGGCCCAGGTACCGCCGCGGCGATGAAGCGTTTTGGGAGGCGGATTGTAAGCCTTCATCTTGCGCTCCGGGATAATACGCATATTGAGCATTTTTCCTTTATCACCGACATACAAAACGTCTTCCTCCGGTAAGTTTCGTCCGGTTTCCAGTTCAGAAGGACGTGGAGGTCTTAATCCACCGTCGTACCAGACCGCTTTAAGAGGCGGCATACCCTCTCTGGCAGGAAACTCCCAGGTGATGATAGAGGCTAACGGGGCAGATTCCGGCATTACCCGTGTTGATGTTGCACTTATACTCATAGGATGGCCGAGTTTCAATGCTCGCTTTGGAATGTTGAAATGGTGGCAGCCCATGTCACCGAGTGCACCGGTTCCAAAATCCCACCAGCCGCGGAAATTCCAGGGATGATAAACTGCTCTGAACCAACCGTTTTTATTAGGTACATTTATCTGTTTCATTACAAGATGGTCGGCGGGCCACTCATTCTTGAAAGGTCGCATCCTTGCCGGACCGAGCCATAGATCCCAGTCGAAACTATCAGGAATAGGATCTGAATCTTTCGGACGAGCCATCCCCTGAGGCCATATGGGTCGATTTGACCAGATATGGACCTCGCGTACGTCCCCGATAGCACCGTCCCAAATCATCTCACAGGTTTTGCATCCGGCTTCAGTTGAATTTGCCGAAGCGGTCACCTGTGTAGCCACTTTAGCATTTTGCGCTTCCTCCACGATACGTCTGCTCTCATCAATTGTTCTGGTAAGGGGCTTCACACAGCAGACGTGTTTGCCTTTCCTGAGCGCTGCTATTGTAATTAACGCATGTGTGTGGTCCGGCGTGCCAATATATACCGCATCGATATCCTTTTCCGATTCTAACATCTTTCGATAATCTCGATATCGTCTGGCCTGAGGCCATTCGCGATAAGATTTGTCGGCGTATTTATCATCCACATCGCACAATGCTACAATTTGAGCATTTTGTTTGTCACAACTTAGTAATTGGCCGTGACCAACTCCTCCGACACCGACTCCCGCCAGGACAATCTTCTCACTTGGCGCAGTGCGGCCGGACCCTCCAAGCACGTGTCTGGGAACAATGGAAAATGTCATTGCTGCGGCAGTACCTGTCATGAATCGGCGACGGCTTAATTGATTTTTGCTTATCATGAGTTAGCCTCCTGAAAAATAGTTATTATTTTTTGCGTTATTATCTTCTTCAAATGGGATTATGTAAAGAATCATATTAATTTCTAAAGGCGTGAGGCAACAGGGAGCGAAAACAACACGACATACGCAATACGAATTCCCCCGTCGAAGCTTTAGCGAAGACGGAAACGTAGTGAATAATCTCAACCCTAACTCAAAACTCAACACTAAAAACTCAAAACTAAATT
>JABMRO010000246.1 GCA_013202635.1 Planctomycetota bacterium | reverse complement strand
TGTATCCGAAAACTGAAAAGCCAACACTGTATTTCATCGGTGTGACAACAGGTCAGTCTTCGATCATGGGTGTTTTTCCAGAATGGGCTGCGTTCCTGAGGCTTGGTGATTGTGCCATCCAGGGTATTGATCTAAAACAGCATGCTGAGCCTGATTCGTATCGCAGGGTATTCGAGCATATCAAAAATAATGTGCTGTCTCTGGGCGCCGTAGTGACTACGCATAAAATTGATTTGCTCAAGGCATGCGCGGACTCTTTTGATGAGCTTGATTCGTATGCACAGCTGATGGGTGAAGTAAGCTGTATTTCCAAACGAGATCATCAAATAATCGGACACGCTCTGGACCCGATCACCAGTGGTTTAACGCTCGAGGCTTTCCTGCCCAGGAACCATTGGTCTGAAACGGGCGCCGAAGCATTCGTACTGGGGGCCGGCGGGTCGTCAATTGCCGTTACTTTTTATATGATGAAGAAAGAGCATGGAGCGAATCGCCCTTCTAAGATAACGGTTTCCAATCGAAGCGCACCTCGATTGAAAGAAATGGAAAATATACACCAGAAGATCAACGCGGATATTGCCGTAGAATATGTCCATGCACCAAAGCCCGAAGATAACGACAGGATTATTGGCCAACTTCGGCCGCACTCAATGATAGTCAATGCAACAGGCCTGGGCAAGGATGCTCCTGGATCCCCGTTAACAGACGCTGCTGTTTTCCCCGAATATAGTATTGTGTGGGATTTTAATTATCGTGGAGATCTGGTTTTTCTGGACCAGGCTCGCACACAGCAAAAGCAAAAGAATATTCAGATCGAAGATGGTTGGGTCTATTTCATACACGGCTGGCTCCAGGCGCTTTCTCGGGTATTTCATATAGAGGTCCCTGCGAAAGGTCCCGAGTTTGAGGAATTGAGCAACATAGCCGCTCGATTCAGAAAGGACCAAAGTAATGAGCGAATACTTTCTCGGCATTGATTTCGGCGGCACCAATATCGAAATTGGCTTGATGAACGCAACAGGTGTTATCGTTTCCCGACTCACAGAGCCGACCTTGGTCAATCTTGGCCCCCGTCCGATGATAGAACGTATTGCTCATGCCTGCATACGCGTTCTCAGCCAGCCGAATGTTCCAAAGGACAGGGTAAAAGCCGTTGGTATCGCAAGCCCTGGTCAACTATCATTTGACCAAGGGAAAATCATCAAGTCGCCAAACTTACCCGGATTTGACGATTTTCCGTTGCGCGCTGAGATATCACACAAACTGCAGTTACCTTCTTTTCTTGAAAATGATGCTAATGCCGCTTGTTGGGCCGAGTTCTGGAAGGGTGCCGGCCGAAATGTTGACAATATGATTATGGTTACGATGGGCACAGGTATCGGCACCGCCATCATTTCTCATGGCGAATTGCTGCATAGCAGTGACGGCAACGCTGCCGAGTTCGGTCACATGATCGTTCAGCCCGGAGGCCGTCAGTGCACTTGCGGGCAGTTGGGGTGTCTAGAGGCCTATACCTCTGCCAACGCCACTGTCTGCCGTGCTAACGAGGCACTTGATGAGGGCCGCACCTCAAACATGCACCAGACTCGTGAGGAAAATGGTTCGCTTACCTGCAAGGATGTTTTCGATCATGCTATTGCCGGTGACAGGTTGGCTGGCGAAATTGTAGACGGCAGCGCCAGATTCCTGGCCCAGGCCCTTGTGAACATGCGTCATCTCACAGAATCTCAAATGGTTGTTTTTGGTGGCGGTATGATGAAAACCGGGCACTTTCTCATTACGCGTATCCGTCGCTTTTATGAAGAAATGATATGGTCTCTTAAGCCTGAACCGCTGGATATTTGCCTGGCCCAGTTGGGCGCTGATGCCGGGCTTATTGGTGCTGCCGGGCTGGCCTTACAGGCCTGGCAGCAGAAGAAATTGTGTCCAGTCGGTTGTTGATTCTGATAGAAGGAGTAAATTATGCGTCAAGTCACTATTGGCAAGGTATCTGTTTCAGTGTTATGTATAGGAGGTAATCCCTTCAGCGGGTTCTCTCACCAGAGTGATGAACGTGACCGGGAGATGAAAGAATATTTCACTCCTGAACGTATCAAGCAAACACTGCATGCTGCTGAGAACGCTGGTATCAATACCTTCTTTGGGCGTACCGATGATTACATTATGGGCATAATCAAGGACTATTGGAATGAGGGCGGCGCCATTCAGTGGTTTGCGCAGGTCAGTCATGATCTGGACGAGCCGGAGAGTTGGCGGAAATGGCTAAAGGCCGCCATAGACATTGGCGCTACTGCTGCATACATTCATGGCGGCGTTGTAGACTCCTGGTACGCCAATGGCAAGTTCGACCACTTCTCTGAAGCCCTGGATATCATTCGCGACGCTGGCATCCCCGCCGGTTTTGCAGGTCATAATCCTGAAGCCCATGAATGGATTCGCGACAATCTCGATGTAGATTTTCAAATGTGCTGCCATTATAACCCGACAGACCGGTCCGAGAGTCCACATCATATCTCTGTGGGTGAAAAGTGGGATGATGAAGACCGAGAAAAGATGTTAGAGGTAATTGCTACCATAAAAAAACCTGTAGTCCATTACAAAATATTTGCAGGCGGCAACAGGCCGGTTATTCCCGCATTTGAACTGCTGGGCAAAGTGATGCGTAAAAGTGATATTGTCTGCGTTGGCATGTTCACCAAGGCTGATCCGGATATGATCACAAAGAACGTGGCGCTCTTTGAAAAATACGCTTTAAAAAAGGAAGAGTCTTATGAATAATGAAAGCATCCCGAGCAAGCCAACGAAATATAAACCTATTGTTTACATTGTCGGTTTGACCGCAGCTCTGGCTGGTCTGCTTTTCGGTCTCGATATCGGAGTGATATCCGGGGCTCTGCCTTTCATCGGCCAGGAGTTTGGTATCGGCACTGTCCAGCGCGAGGATATCGTCAGCGCTCTTTTATGGGGCGCTACGTTCGGCGCGTTGATCAGCGGGTACTTTACGAAAAAATACGGGCGTAAGTATACGCTTTTGATTTCGGCTGTAGTTTTTGCTCTTGGCTCTCTTGGGTGTTCTATCGCGCCATCTGCAGGCATACTGATAGGCACAAGGTTTTTCCTAGGTATAGCAGTTGGAATAGCATCCTTCACAGCTCCGCTTTACCTGTCGGAAATTGCGCCCAAGGCAATAAGAGGCAGTATGATTTCCATGTACCAGTTGCTGATTACTATTGGAATTGTGCTTGCATTTTCGAGTGATACGTACTTTGCGACCTATGCTGATCTCTTTGAGAATGTTGGAGGGCATTGGCGAATGATGCTGGGTATTTTGGCAGTCCCGTCAATTATCATGTTCATTGCCATTTATTTCCTGCCTGAGAGTCCGAGGTGGCTGCTGCTGAAGGACCGTAAATCCGAAGCAAATGAGGTGTTGTCAAAGATTCGTAATACTGAAGAGGAAATCCAGTCCGAAATAAATGAGATAGAGGAAACTCTAAAAGTAAAACATGATGGGTTCAAGCTGTTTGCCGGCAGTAGGAATTATCGCAAGGTCATCTTTCTTGGTATTGGCCTGCAGATTATCCAGCAGCTCACGGGTATCAACGTAGTAATGTATTATGCCCCGAAGATATTTGAAATTGCCGGTTTTGCTTCCACACCGGAACAGATGTGGGGAACAGTTCTTGTAGGTTGTGTAAATGTGTTTGCAACATTCATTGCTATTGCCTTTGTTGATAAACTCGGCCGGAAACCGATTATGTATGCCGGATTTGTTGTCATGGGTATTTCAATGTGTATGGTTGGCATAATGTTCAAGGTCGGTCTTGATAATCACCCCGCGGTTAGTGCGGCCGCAACAGTACAGCCGCATCATGTCATAACTTTTGCGGCAATTGCATTTCTACTGCTTTTCATCGTAGGATTTGCCATGAGTGCGGGCCCGATTATCTGGGTGCTCTGCTCGGAAATATATCCTCTTAGCGGCCGCGATTTCGGCATTACAGCCAGCACAGCCACTAATTGGATCGTGAATGGTATTGTGGCTATGACTTTCCTGACTCTGTTGGAACACTTTGGACATGGAAATACTTTCCTTCTCTATGGTCTGCTTGAGATCATTTTTATTATTGTCTTCCTGCTGTATGTACCGGAAACGAAAGGTGTTTCGCTTGAGAGAATCGAAGAGAACCTTATGTCTGGCAGGCGGCTGAAAGATATTGGACAACAGGGTGGTGTCCGCAAGGCGGTGGCACAAAGCGGGTCAAAGCCGGAATTTGGTGAAGTGTAATATGAACTTTCTTAATCAAACTTGCCTGCGCAGTGTTTTGGTG
>JABMRO010000245.1 GCA_013202635.1 Planctomycetota bacterium | reverse complement strand
TTACCAGTCTCTGATACTGGAACTATACATATCTCCTTACTCATGTCGAGCAAAGGAACCTTTCGAGTAAAAGCAATCATTTTCCCATCAGGTGACCATATAGGTCCTGTTGCCATCCCCGGTAGATCACTAACCTGGACAGGAGTACCACCTGCTGCAGGGATCACCCAAACATCGCTTTTACGGATTTCTGTTTTTTGCGGCTTTTCTTTCACATAGGCAATTTTTTTCCCATCCGGAGAGAAAGCAGGTTGTGTGCCCCCATCCTCGGTCAGTTGATTCACATCTCCCCCCTCAACATTAACCGTAAATAATTGGATTTTTCCTTTTTCATCGGAAGTAAAAGCCACTATCTTTCCGTCTGGTGAGAGGCTGAGAAGATAATTATGGAGACTAACACCAGCTCGATACCTATTCACAATTCTTTTAACTTTTCCTCCTGAAGAAGGAACGATACAAATTCCCACATGGTCGTCTTCAGATTGTAAGGTGTTGTAGGCTATCCATTTACCATCTGCAGACCATCTCATGCCCCAAGGCCATGCTCCTTCTGTTCCGGGCAGCCTAACAGGCTCACCTGCAATATCAGGACTTACCTTACCGTGCACCGGGACTACCCAAATACTGCGTTTAGAGACAAAGGCGAGTTTCTTTCCATCTGGAGAGAGCACCCCATTACCCGGCTTGGTAGGAATCCGAATTTTTCTATACTTTGGTTGATGAGCAGACTCTGAAGTGGAAGTTTCTGAACCTTTCGTGCGCTTGGCGTCGGGCAAGCAGATACAAGCAAGAATAATTATCATGATGACAGAAAGAGATGACCATTGATATGAGTTCTTTTTGAATCGTGCAATCATGGTAATTCTCCTTTTTAATTGAGCTTTTGTTTCCAGGATTCCCGCCATCGCCGGCAAGCGCTGCGAGCGGGAAAAACGTTCCAAAAGACTAACAATGGTTCGGCCATAATCTTTAGACTCACGGCTGTGCGTCTGGGCCAGCACAAGGGCGTCGCAGGCCAGTTCCCGGTCGGTTCTTATTCGATAGAAAGCCAGCCAGATCAGCGGATTGAACCAGTGCAGGACCTGCAGCAGGCTGGCGAGGTACCCGATGTAAATATCATGCCGTTTCAGATGTGCTAATTCGTGAAGAAACACATAGCGCAACTCTTCACGGCTTAGAGTTTCGAGCATCCCTTTCGGCAGCAGCAGTCGCGGCCGGACAAAACCGAAAAGGGCAGGACTCTTCACTTTATCGGTTATTACGACCCCGAGGATAGTACGGATACTCATTTCGCTCTTGCAGTCTTCCAGTAGTTCGAGAATCTTCTGGTCGGTCAAGGGACGTTCCCGCGTAACGAGCCGCCAGAGATGAAAGTTTCCTGCGCAGACATATACGGCCAGAACCAGTGTCCCGGTAAGCCAGATTAGCGGGAGTATATCCGCGAGTCCAGAAAAGACCGGCCTTGACCGGCCTTTAGCATCTTTGCGAATCTGTGGAGTTGCAGTTATTGCTTCGGGACTGCCTTGTGGAACCACGGTTGTTGAAACCGGTTTTGATTCGGTTGTGCTCGGACTTGTCAGGTCCGAAACAGCGGTGTCATCCACAATCTCCTGCTGGGCATATTCAGTTTGTTGCTTGGTGTTCGACTGTGGTATTAGATTGAATATACTCAGGCGGCTCTGCGGTGCCCACGGTATCGCCAGGCGTATCAATAACAATAACCATAGGCAATAATGCCAGCGAGCACCCAACCTGCCTCGCAGCACTGTCTGAAAAAAGAGAATCAGACAGATCAACAGGCTGGCCTGTAACGTTGTCCGCAGGAGCCATTGAAAGAACGGCTGCAACTGCATACTTAAAGATTCCATTTTTATTCCTCCGCTTTTTGTTCAAGAATCTTTTTTAGTTCTGATATATCCTCAACCGAGAGCTTGGCATCTTCCAGAAACGCCGCAAGCATAGGCTTGTTTATTCCGCCGTAAACCCGGCGGACAAATGAGCGCCTTTCCATACGCACGCATTCATCTTTGCCAACGGCGGGATGGTACCTGTATAATCTGCCTTCCTTCTCGAACTTGACGGCTCCCTTTTTCGTCAGGCGGGTTATCAGTGTTTTAATAGTCTTGGGCTTCCAATTAGTATTTCCGGCCAGCTCCTTTACAATTTTGTTGGCGGTCAGCGGGCTTTTTTTCCATAATACACGCATCACCTGCCATTCCGATTCGGATATTTTGGGTAGTTTTTTCATAAGCGGTTCTCCTTAGATTACATTTGTAATATATAGCAAAGTATTACATTTGTAATCCAACGTCAATAGAAAAAATAAAAAATTTTGGATTTTTTTGCTTTCGTGTTGTTTTCAACGTTTTTTATGCTGAAAAAGGGGATTTTCAGGAGACTCTAAAGGTAATGACAGGGGATTTTGATCGGTATTTTCAACCGCACATCATAGTGATTATGCCGACAGCCATCGAAAGCAAGAAAAAGAGTACTAATCCGCCGGCAACGATAGTAGTGATAATCGCAAGCAGTTTTCGCCGGTCGAATATGATTCCTATTATCCCGACTATCGTGGAAGCAAGGACCAAAAAGATAACCAGCGGCCCTGCAAGGGCTGCGAGAGGATTGCCTCAGCCGGGTTGAAGTACAAACATCGCACATATCGTCGCGGCGGCTATTCCCAGCAGAATTGCGGATATTTTTCCAAATCGCATTTTTTAGCTCTCTCTTAAGAACGTAAATAAGGTTCTTACACTTTAAGTTTATCAACCTTTTTGAATCAGTCAACTGTGGGATTTTTTAAATAGCGGGTATAACCTGCTCGCCGGGTCAGACCGATGCGGTCGAAATAGTCGAGAAGAGGGATAGCGAATTTTCTGGTGGTATCAATCAGATATTTGAATTTTACACTTTCCAGTTTGCCTTCTTTATTGATGAACGAGATTAGAAGCCGCCGGGCCTTGTCAACTGCCTCGCTGTGGAAAAGCAAATCATTCTCAACCCGGACAAGACGTTCCTGCTCGATTAGTATCTGGAGAATTTTCTGCACCTTTTCGCCGGCCGCCTTGGCCTGTTCGGCGACTTCTTCGAATTTTGGCGGATTGAAGGGCCGGTTTCTGAAAAGTGATTCGACGCTTTGGAGTAAATTTTGTTCATCTTCGCTGAAGGTTTCTCGATGTTCAGGCAGGGCGAAGCGATGCTTTCTTTCGACAAGTTTCCCTTCTGAGAGCAACAGCTTCAGGAGACTGTCGAAGACGTTTTTTCTCAATTTGGATGCGTCATAAAACTGCTCGATGCTCAGGCCCGGACTTTCAGGGCTGTCGCTGTGAAAATCACCGGCGATTTTTACCAGTTGCTGCTGAACACTATCATATGTGTCGGAATGGATATATAGCTTAGAACTCAAATCAAATATCTTTTTCTGCTCAATAAGCTCGGCAAGGATTTTTGTAAGCGGCTCAGGTGGTATCTTGGTGCGAATTGAAAGCTCACTTTCGGTTGCAGCAAAGGCCTCGGCGGTTTTAATACAGTATTCGACAAAATCCTTCTCCAAAGGTACGGCCAGGGCACGCTCTTCGGCATCCTGAACCGCCTGGGGATTACTTCGTTTAAGTTTGTCCGCAAGCGCCTCGACAATCATTCCGCCGCCTATCGTCTTCACGGGTGAAAGCGTTCGTAATATGAAACGGTCACGCGGGGCTGCGACGAGGGGCTCGTTTAATCTGACCTGAATAAGGCACTTATCACCTGCCGAAACGCTTTTGGCCTTGAGTAAATATACCGTGGCAACGATTTCAGATGTGCCGGTGTGAAATTTTATCTTAGTGCCGTTTTTAAGGGGGGATTTAATATGGGCAAGGACGTGAAGGTGACACAGATACCACTGCTGAGGCTGGAAATATTCGCCGTCTGTAACCACGTTGCCGCGTTCGATGGTGTTGTATTCCCATCGAGGGACATTGATTGCGGCGCACTGACCTACTATGGCAATTTCGCTGTTTTGTTTATAGACCTGTATGGCTTTGATCCGGCCTTTTACGCCTCCGGGGAAGAGGGTTATCTGGTCGCCGATTTTGGCTGAGCCTGCGACAGGGATGCCTGTAACGACGGTGCCGTAGCCCTTGACGGAGAATGTCCGCTCGACCGGCAGCCGAAATACGCCGTCGGTTCTCTTGGGTTCGATTTTAGCGACAAGCTCTTTGAGTGCCTCGTAAAAGGCATCGAAGCCCTGGCCTGTTATGCCTGATACGGGGAGAATCGGGGCATCTTCGAGAAATGTGCCGATGAGAAAATCCTTAATCTCGGCGGTAACAATCTGGACGCGCTGGGAGTCAACGCAATCTACTTTTGTTAAAGCTATCAGGCCGTATTTGACGCCGAGCAGCGTTAGTATATCGAGATGTTCACGCGTTTGGGGCATTACGCCGTCGTCGGCGGCGATAACAAAAATAGCGCCGTCGATACCGCTTGCGCCTGCGACCATCGTCTTTATAAAGTTCTCGTGCCCGGGGACGTCAACTATGCCGACTTCGAGACCGGATACCGTGCACGGTGCAAATCCGAGATCGATGGACATACCGCGTTCCTTTTCGGCCTTGAGGTGGTCCGTGTCACATCCTGTGAGGCATTTTATCAATGCCGTTTTGCCGTGGTCTATATGGCCGGCCGTGCCCAGTGTTATGTTCTTTTGTGATGCGCTCATAGGTCTTATTGTTTATTGCCGAGAATTTCGAGCATCGCTTCAATAATTATCTTATCATCCCCGCTAAGAAG
>JABMRO010000244.1 GCA_013202635.1 Planctomycetota bacterium | reverse complement strand
TCCGAGAAGCACCAATTACTGCTATAGACTTGGGATATAATAAAAATTCTAACATTGTTTACAAATTGAAAATATTTTTCGCCAAATATATACTTAATTCTACAAACGGCTGCTGTATGTTTCAAGCAAATTAAGCCTAAAGTATATACCTTCCACGGCCAAACTGAAACCCTTTAGATAATTATTCTTGAAACATAAAAAAACTCTATATCGAGCCTGTGGAAGAAAATTATTGATATATCGCTTCTTTTGTGAAATAATAGTCACCTTATGAAGGTTAAAACGAAAAAAATATTGGTCGCGGCTGTATTTAGCATTTGTCTCGGTAGTTTTGCACGAGCGGATTTGGCGAAGCGAATTAATGGTATTATCAGCCGTTCTTTACAGCAGAAAGTTCGATTTTCCCTTCATATCATAAAGGCCGATTCCGGCAGCACGGTATATGAACATAATGCGAGAGAGTTGATGATACCGGCTTCGAATATGAAAATAATCACCTCTGCAGCGGCACTGAAATATCTGGGGCCTGATTACGAATACAAAACAAAAATTGGTCTTTGTGATGGTACCCTTGTAGTAATAGGAAGCGGGGACCCACTATTGGGGGACGAAAAAACAGATGCCAAATATGGGCGAGAAAAAGGCTGGCTCTTCAAAAACATAGCACAACTCTTAAAACGAAATAACATAAAAGCCATTGAAGACATTATTGTTGACAGCAGTGTATTTGACGACCAGCGCGTCCATCCGAGCTGGCCTAAAAGTGAACTGAACAAGTGGTATGCCTGCGAAGTAAGCGGCTTGAATTTCAATGATAATTGTATTGCGATAAGCATAAAGAAAACCGGCGGCAAGGTGGCGGTTTTTCTCGATCCTCAGACCTCTTTTATAAAGTTCGACAATAAAGTTAAACCGATTTCAAAGGGTACAAGCGCCGTAGGAACTTATCGGAATAAAGAGCCTAATAAGATTGTCATTTACGGCAAATGCCGGAACAGAGTCGGGCCGTTTGATGTTGCAATTGAAAGGCCTGCTGCGTTTTTTGGATTTCTACTGTATGAGAATCTTGCTAAAGAGAGAATAAAAACAAAAGGCCACCTCATAGAAAAAACGCTCGACGACTATAGCAATTTCAGATTGCTTACTCAACACTCAACTTCACTAAATGACTGTTTGGCGCGTTGTAACAAGAACAGCCTCGGATTGGCAGCCGAATCGTTGATGAAGACAATCGCCGCCAATAATAATCCGGATGGAAAACACGGCAGTTGGGACCGAGGCAGGGAATTGGTTTCTGAATTTCTCCTGGAGCTTGGCATCGATAAAAGCCAGTTTTATATCGATGACGCCAGCGGCCTGAGCAGGAAAAACGAGCTTAGTGCTTATGCCATAACAAAGGTATTGCTGAATATCTACAATAGTGATAATTGGAAGCTCTATAAGGATTCACTTGCGGTAGGGGGGGTAGATGGGACAATCGCTAAATATTTCAAAGAGCAAAAATACAAAGGTAAAATCATAGGCAAGACCGGATATATCAATAGCGTCAAGTCGTTTTCAGGGGTGTGCAGCACAGAAAAGGGCGATTATATATTCTCCATCCTCACCAATAATACCAACGGCCACACCCGCGGAGTAATCAACAACATCGCAAAGGCGATTATTGATGATGAGTAGATAGTAGACAGCGACACTTGCTATTGTTGTGTACCAATATTCGTCTCGCTTTCAGGCCTGAAGTCAGTGGAAATCTCTAACAAGTTGTTAAGATTAATATCACAATCATCAATGCTATAAAACTTCGGCCCCATACCACATGGTAACGTCAACAAATCACCTTCCTGGAAATCTTTAACATCTTCTTTTATTTTCGTCCCCCATGCAATTCTCTTGCCATTCCTATATCCCGGATATTTGGTGATGTCGTATTTTGAGGCATCGAAGCTGATAATTTCAATTTCAGAATGGAATAATTTGTCCCAGTTCATATTTCCACAAACATGTACGCCCGGCGTAACGTCAAAGCTCTCGAAAAGTGCTGACCATAACTGGTGGTAATCGAATCCCACCTGCCCCAGGGCAGGCTCATCCAGAAAAAGAATTACTTCTCCTGCATTCAGGCCGTTGATAACTGCATCAATATGCTGGCAGGCCCTTGCAATGGCTTCATCCTGGTCATATCCGCTGAGGATAAGAGTCGCCGGACCTACACATTGTATTTTGACTGTCTTATAACCCTGCACCATTTTCTTGAAGGTTTCGAGACAGCTCAAGTTGCCGGGCTTTTCAATGTAATCCAGCATGGCATCACCCAGCTTGGGAAGTTCCGGCAGAAATGGTATATCATGCCGGAGGCTGTATTCTACAGCCTTGTCAACATCATCGTATGGCAAGGAGCCAATTTGTGTTACTATTTTTCTTTTGCTCATGTTATTTTCTCACCTTGCTTTGAGTCTGCATTATTGTGTTTGTATTAGGGTTTGAAGTATGCTACGAAACCGTTTTCATAGACTATTCTTTCCCAGTCAGGCTTGACGACCGCCTGAAGGGGGGCTTCAAGCGATGCTAATTTGCCGCGTTCGACGCCAAGTATAACTGCTGAAGGCGGAGTTTTTTCCAGCAATTCTCCAAGTGTTTTTGGACCTGCAGTATGGGTAATATTGCGCTGCGAAGCTGACAAAGAATCTGCAACTCTATAAATAATCGCACCACAGGAAAGCTCCGTATAAATATCACCGCCACCCTCAAGAGCAAGCAGGGGGGCTAAGGTAAGTATGAGTTTCGGTTCTTTGGTTCTCTCGGCAATATCTTCTGAAATCTTATGTATTTCAATCGGCACCCATCTTTCAGGTACCAGAACTATCGGAGTTCTGTACAGTACAACCGGGTAAGAGGTTACTGCCACAAATACGCACAGACCTACTAAAGCAGTTGCTATTTTGAAGTGCATATTAGCGCCGCTTTTGTCGGCAAGTTTTCGCAAATACAGCAGAGGCAAAGCAAAGCCTATTGCCAGGAAGGGCACCGGCATTGCAAGGTACTGCCTCCACATTGTAGGCGGAATCAGGGCGATTATTAGGAATGTTAACGGCAGCAGGGCGGCCAGCAACAAGGCTCTGACATTCGGTATTTTTAACCTTCGGCGAAGACACAATGTCATAAAGCAAAGATAAATACCTAATATCAAAAGTACAAAATACCCCGGCTGTATAAGGCAGGCCAACGTCAGCTCGAATTTGTTGTAGACCATGCCTATTTGGTGCAGCCATTGGCCGTAGAGCATTGGTATTTTGACAAGGTTGAGAAAAAATGCTCGCGGTGCCTGAACTATAACCCAAACAGGCCAGGCCGAAACGACAGCAGTGGCGATTAAGAACGGCAGGGCGGTCTTGAATCTTTGTTTTATTGACTCGGCCGGCTGGCTCAGAAGCATCACCAAAAACAATAACTCCACCAAAGCTGTCGTTATGCGCATACAGCTCGCAAACGTAAGCAGTGCGCCGATAGCGGCAATTCGCCAATATTTTGATTTTTGCGTAAAATCGGTGGATACAAACAACCAGAAAGCCAGCACAACGCATAAGATTACAACATCATGGTTCCAGGCATAACCGTTGGCGTAATCGACCAGAGGATTAAATACATACAGAACAGCCCCTGCCAGCCCCAAAAGCATTCCGGTAATTGCAAAGGACCTGAAAATAGATCGATATATGCCGACAATACAAACTACCACGAGAATATCACAAAAAGCAGAGAGTATTCTGCCAATGAGCAAATAGTGGGTTGTGTTAAATATTCTCAACAAAGCTGCACATAATAATGGGTGGTAGGGCAGTTGGGCCGCATATGAAAAATCCCTGTAAATCATCTTGCCTTGCGCCAATAGGGCACTGCCCGTGCAGTACATCTGTTCGTCACGGCCAAGTGGTTTTGACATGCTGTTGGCTAAAATTGCAAGCGAAAGGACAATCAGTATTAAGATAACTAATAGATTAGTTGTTTTTACAGACATCATCAGATTAAAGTATAGAAAAAAACGAACATTGGAAATTAATAAATTATCTTACCATTCAGCCAGCTCGCCGAGAAGCTCTTCAACTAAATCCTTCATTGTTACAATACCAATAGGCCTCTCTTGGCCGGCACGGCCGATTTTCATAACCAGGACGATTTTCTGATTTTCTTTCTGCATAATATTTATCGCATCTGTAACAGTAGTATTCGCATCAACTTTTAAGATTGGTTTTATGAAATTATGTAGATTGGTGAACTGTTCTGATGAGCTTAAGGTTTCATAGATATTGACAAAGCCGTTGATATTTCCAGACGGGCTCTCTCTGACCGGCAGGCGGGAAAACGCGCATTTTTTCAATTTATCCAACAATGCCGCATTATCAGAGTTTACATCAACTGTTTGGACGTTGTTAATAACAACCATCACGGACCTTATAGGAATGTGCGAGATGCTGACAAGTCGGTTTATTATATCGGTCTGCACCGGGCTTAAAATACCTTCTTCATGTGTATCCTGAAGGATTGCCTGAACCTGATGTCTTTGCGTCGATGTTATTACTGTTTTTGAGGAAGAAGCCAGGCCTGATAATCTCATCAACAGGCTCGATATGAATTTGAGTAGAGGTATGATACCGCACCATGTTAAAGCTTTGTGAAATGTATATAAAAGCGGCGACAGATACGGCATAAGCACATCTGAGCGATAGAAGAAAATATTTTTGGGAATTAGTTCTGAAAATACAAACAGTGTCGGTGCGGTTAAAAGGGTTGCGAAGAATTCAGCAGCGTGTTCTGTCTCCACTTTATTCAAAAATATGTTAGTGATAATACTTGTGACGAGATAGTAGGCAAGATTTGTACCTATCAGCATGGATAGAAGCAGACCGTTGCTGTCGTGCAGACATCTGCCGAGTATAACGAAAGATAATTTCTTTTTTTCAATACCCAGTCGTAAGCGAAGCCGGCTAAGTCGATACATACCTGTTTCGGAACCGGAAAAAAAGCCCGCAAGAATAATGAAGAACGTAATTGCGAATATTAATAATATATTATTGATCATCTGTTTGAAATGGCTCAAGAGTTAATATTAAGGTTTCAATTCTATGTTTTTGCATTTTTTCGATTGTAAACTTCAAATTTTTCAAATATGTCACGTCACCGCTTTTGGGTATTTTACCGAGAAGGGCGGTTACCAAACCACCGACTGTCGCAAGACGCGTCTCGGTTAAATCAATGCCGAACACCTCGGCCCAGTCGTGAATGGCCAGATTACCGGCAAGACGATATTCAAAAGGCCCAGTTTGTTTAATTGGTTCTATGTGGCCTGCAGGTTCCATCTGGCCAAACAGTTCTTCGGCAATATCCTCAAGCCGAACAGAACCGGCAATCCCGCCGTATTCGTCCACAACTACAGCCATATCGGTTCGACTTCTCCGGAAAAATTCCAGAAGGGATTCGACCGTCTTTTGCTCCGGCACAAAATGGATCTGTTGAACAATTTTGTCTAATGATGTGCCGGATTTAAGCAGAAGTTGTCTGAGATGTACCCCTCCAACTATATTGTCTATCGTTCCTGAGTAAATCGGCAGCTTTGTTAAGTTATTTTCCCGCATCTTCTTGCGGGCTTTCTGTGGCGAATCCGTAACGTCACAGGCTAACATATCCACCCGAGGCCGCATAACGTGCCGAACCTTCAGAAGGCCTAACTCGATAACTTCTGTTAAGAGTTTGTTTTCATCGGCGCTGATCAATCCCTGTTTTTTCGTTGTATCAATCAAAGATTTAAATTCGCCGATTGTTATTGGTTTAGGACTTCTAACCGGGCCGAGAAACAACCGAAGAATCGGTTCTAATATGAAAATTTTGAATATGAACTCAAGTGGCGTAAAGATTTTAAGGCACAAAAAAGCCGGCAGGGCGGCAGCCAGACTCACAGACTTTGAATTTGCATAGGCTATCGATTTCGGCACTATCTCCCCTATCAGCAAGAGAGCGGCAAAACTCGTTACGGCGATAATAACTGCCAGGACCAGGCTTCCCTGTTCCTTGACTCGCATTATCAAAATGCTGGAAACGGCATAAAACAGAACATTGACCGTCATATTTCCAAACAAGAAGCTGTCAAGCAAATGTCCAGGTTTGTTCAGGAGACTTGCAACGAGATTCTGGACCTTATGTTTGGATTGGCGAAAAACTTTGACCTGTCGGCGTGACAGGTTAAAAAAGGCGGTCTCGGCTCCTGAAAAAAAAGCTGAACAGGCAAGTAGAAATAACATCGAAACAATTTGGTAAAACTGGGCTGCCATCAGCTATTACCTTACTGGGGTTTTGGCAGGGTTATCTTGAATTTGCTTCCCTTGGAGGATTTGGATTCGACCGAAATCATACCCTCATGCTCCTCAATTATCTTTTTGCAAAAAGCAAGACCAAGGCCGGCTCCTGAATACTCTGATGAAGTGTTCTTATTTGTCTTTGTCGTAAAGAACGAATCAAAAATATTTTTTAAATCAGCCGGCTCAATCCCCTCGCCGGTGTCACTGACTTCTATCTTAACAGCATCGTTCTTCTCGGTTGCTTTAATGCATAAAATACCGCCACGTGGCAGCATTGCATCGCGGGCATTAAGAATCAAATTCATTATAACCTGCTGAATCTGGACCGGTACACACCGGACTGTCAACTCTTCCGGAATGCGGATTTCTACGGTTATCCCGTCCTTTGCAAAATCCCGGCAAAGACAGGTAAAAATTTCTTCAACCAATGCAAGCAGCCGGGCATTTTTCTTTTCCTGTGTTTGGCCGTTTGCCAATGCGAGCATACTTTCCATAATTTTCGTGGCACGCTCACAGTTTCGGACCGTCTTCTGAAGTGCCTTTTCGACAAAACTCTTATCGTCAGGATTCTCCAGAGCAACAGCAGCATAGTTCCTCAATGGTGTGAGCAGATTGTTAAATTCGTGGGCTATCATATAGCTGATGGTTCCGGTATTAGCGAGGTGCTGGATCTGTGCAAGCTTGGATTTGAGAGCGTCATTTTCCTGTTTTTGTTCTTCCACATATTTATGCAAAGAAAGGCGTTTTCCTGTAATACTTGCCAATTGTCTGCTCCTGCTATAAAATTAATTGTTTGTGAGCTTTGTATAACTAATAAAACTCAGGGCGAACCCTCAAATTTGTCCGGGCGTGCCCTAAGCCAACGGTTATTATTTACCGGAAACTCTTGGCTTACAAGTATCTATATCGACTTTTAACACGTTTTTTCTTGAACAACGATATACACAGTACAAAATACGTAATACGAAAAAATGAACGAGCAAAGGATTTTAGAAGAGCTTTTAGCGTTGTTGGAAGCAAACAGCGTTGCAATTCGCGACGAACCGCTTGGCGGAAACGGCGGGGGGCTTTGTGCTATGAAGGGCCGACAGATTTTCTTTGTGGATACCCAGGCTCCCTCCGCGGTAGTGGCGGCGATTTGCGCCCAGGCGGTGCCGAAGGTGGTGGATATTGAGCAGGTGTATATCAAACCGGAAGTCCGCCGATTTATTGAAAATCACAACAATCAAATTTTCTGAAAGGCTGTATAATGATGAAAAGAATATGGCTGGCAATATTTCTGCTTTTTTTGGCAGGGCGGCTACAGGTTTCAAAAGCAGCGGACACATTTGTAAATTCCGCCGGTATGAAATTTGTCCGCATAGAACCCGGCTCTTTTATGATGGGGCAAAAAGACGGTGGAGACTGGGACGAAAGGCCCGTACACAGAGTTACTATCACCAGACCTTTTTGGATGGCCGTGACGGAAGTTACCAATGCTCAGTACGAGCAGTTTGACCTTAAGCACCGCGAACTTCGTGGAAAGCTGGGCCTATCCAAACTGGATGATGAAGCAGTTGTTTTTGTTAGCTGGCACGAAGCAGTAAAATTCTGTGAATGGCTCTCGAAAAAAGAAGTCAAATCGTATCGTTTGCCGACTGAGGCCGAGTGGGAGTATGCCTGCCGTGCCGGTACGACTACAGCCTATCACACCGGCCCGGATTTACCGAAGGAGTTTCACAGGAACGCTCGAATGAGCTGGTTTCCCGACCCGGCACGTAGCCGCAAGGACGACAAACTGGTGCCCCTCACCGTCGGTCTAACTATGCCGAATCCCTGGGGCATTTTCGATATGCACGGAAATGTAGAAGAATGGTGCTACGATTGGTATGGGCCTTACAGCAAAGATGCTAAAACAGACCCAGTGGGCTTTGAATCCGGTGATTTTAAGGTTACTCGTGGCGGCAGTCACAGTACACAGCTTTCGTACCTGCGTTCAGCAAACCGGCTTGGCACACTGCCGGCCGACAAAAGCTGGTTGATAGGTTTTCGCGTAGTACTGGGCCGGATGCCGAATACAAAGCTGCGTTCTACTCCCGTGCCGCCATTGAACCGCCAGCGTGTCAGTTGGCGGATTCATGCCGATTTGATCGAAGGTCCTGACCCGAATGAACCTTATTTTAAAGGTCCGATCGAATATGTCAAAATTCATCCGGCCTCTAACGGCCCTATGTATTCCGAGCATAACCATGACCCTGCATTAGTTGACTGTCCCAACGGCGACCTTCTGGCAATTTGGTATTCATGCCGGGAAGAGCCCGGTCGCGAGCTAACGATTTTAGCCAGCCGATTAAGGTATGGAACCGACGAATGGGATCCGGCCTCAGTCTTCTGGGATGCCCCGGACCGCAACGACCACGCCCCTGCGTTTTGGTTTAATGGCCGAGATACCATTTATCACTTCAATGGACTTTCGGCAGCAGCCACATGGGGCAATCTCGCCACGGTTATGAGAATTTCAACTGACAGCGGGACTACATGGTCGAAGGCACAGCTCATCAATCCGGAACACGGGCTTCGTCACATGCCTGTTGAATCGGTATTTCAAACACGAGAGGGTTTTATCATTTTGCCCTGCGATGCAGTAACCGGCGGTAATGGTGGAACGGCCGTACACATCAGTCGCGATGGCGGCAAGACGTGGGCTGACCCGGGCGCCGGAAAGCCAAACCCGAGCTTTGCCTCAGATTCAACCGGAGGGTGGGTAGCCGGCATTCACGCTGGTGTAGTCCAGCTTAAAGATGGCAGTTTAATGGCCTTTGGCCGCGGCAATAACATCGATAACCGTATGCCGATGAGTATTTCACAGGATATGGGACGAACCTGGACATATTCGGCAAGTGAGTTTTCACCTCTTGGCAGTGGGCAGCGATTGATTCTCAGACGATTGCAGGAAGGCCCCATTTTGTTTGTGAGCTTCACCGACCGCAGGAAAGGTATGATTATCCCGGATGCAACCGGCAACCAACGTCGTGTTTTCGGAATGTTCGCCGCACTTTCTTTTGACGAAGGCAAAACCTGGCCATGCAAACGTCTCATTACGGCAGGGTGGCCGGCTAAGAACCTTGACGGTGGAGGCAATACCGGCTCATTTACAATGGACGAAACTCATGCGGAACCGAGAGGATATCTGGCAGCCACGCAAACACCGAACGGGCTTATTCATCTTATCAGCAGCAAACAGTATTATGTTTTCAACCTGGCCTGGCTCAAAGAGCCGATACTTGCAGGAAAGGAGTAGCAACAATGGCGGCTAAAAAGATAGCTATTATGGTTGACGAGATGTATCAGGTTCTTGAAGTCTGGTTTCCTTACTATCGTCTCAAAGAAGCCGGTCTGAAGGTGAATTTGGTTGCCGCCGAGGCAAAAAAGCAATATCATTCAAAGGAAGGTTATCCCTGTATTTCCGAGGTCGCAGCGGCAGAAGCTAACGTCGGCGATTACGATTGCTTGGTCGTGCCGGGCGGTTTTGCTCCGGATTTTATGCGAAGAAACGCAGACGTTATTAAGTTTGCAAATGATATGGTAAATGCCGGCAAGGTTATAGCGGCTATCTGCCATGGCGGATGGCTGTTATGCAGCACCCCGGTTTATAAGGGTAAAAAGGCAACCTGTTTTATGGCAATCAAAGATGATATTATAAATGCCGGCGCCGAGTATATAGATAACGATTGCGTAGTGGATGGAAATTTGATTACATCACGCAAGCCGGACGATTTGCCGGCCTTTTGTGTGGCTATCTTGAAAGCTCTCGGAGAATAATAAATAAACTTATAGGAGCATTTTTTTTATGAATCCGATAAAAGATGACAAAGAACAGCACAAAACTCCTACTGTCCTGGTTGTTGATGACAATCAGCAAAATCTTGAGTTATTGCAGGTATATCTTGAGGATGTGGACTGTCAAAGCATATCTGCATGCGATGGGACCGAGGCTTTGGAGATTATAGCTAAAGAACCTCCTGATTTAATTTTGCTGGATGTGATGATGCCCAAAATGAGCGGTTTTGAGGTTTGCAGAAGAATTAAGAATGACCCCAAAACCAGCGATATTCCAGTCATAATGGTAACCGCACTTAATGAATTTGGTGACATTGAGCGTGCTATTGATTCGGGCACTGATGATTTTCTAAGTAAACCCGTAAATAAGCTCGAGTTATTAACACGGATTAAAACTATGCTGAAATTAAAACATTTAAGCGACAAACTCGAGCGTACGTTGGCATATTTGAGCGAGATAGAAAAACAGGCGCAAATGTCAAAGTCCGATTAAAGGATTGTACTTACAGGATTTACGACAGCAGGCCGCAATTGCCATTATTGGCCTTTGTGCTATCAATAAAATAATAGGGCGGTACTCTAAAGCTTGTTTGGGGGATGTCTTTGTATTGATAGTGCGATGTGGATTGCGTTAACAGCCGTTCTTACAGGCAAATCTTCCGGTGGTAAAGAGGGGTAAAAAACCCGATAACCGCACTCTAAAATCGTAACAACCCGCACATCACACACAATCGCCATAACAAATGAACAAAATGTAAAAG
>JABMRO010000243.1 GCA_013202635.1 Planctomycetota bacterium | reverse complement strand
TATTAAAATACCTTTAATTTCTCTGACTTTTCTCTTTCCTTACCCAAAAACCATATCCATCAGACAAATCATAACACAATATATTTCTGCTAATTTAGAGCCTATAAACAACCATTTTTGCATTTGTTTGTAGAACTGAGAATGATTATGGGACTCTATATCCGTATCGTCTTATTACATATAAACTTATACAAATACGAGGACTTGAAAAAATGATGTATTGAATTTGCCAAATACAAGAAATTTTGCTATTTCATCTCGTGTTTGCGCCAATAATTGTAACGGAGAGCCATCCAATAGCCGGCAATTGAGCCTAAGGTGCCAAAAGCAACTATCTGTACGGGTAATATGGAAATAACTGAATTAGTGAAAAAAGCTGCGGGCCATTGCCGTACAAAATATTGTAATACATCCAGCTTGGCATAACTGATTACAGCAAAAGCAGTCACCAAAACAGTGGAAATTGCGGGCCATATATAGCCGACATCGAGAAATTTTTTGACTACGAAAGCAGCGACCCCGAAAGAGACTAATACTGCAAAGACAATCTGCCCGACAGACGGCTGGGCCATAATCGCACCTAATTTGCTGTCTAATACTGCGACGTCCTGAGCTAACATTCTAATACAAAATTGTGCAATGAAAGCTGAACCGACCAGAGCAATTATTGCGCTTAGGTACTGAGTCGGTTTAGAGTTAGATTTTGCTTGTTTCGCCGGAGACTTGGGACTTGAGATGATTTTCTGACCTAACAGCACACCGATGAAGCCTGCGGCTACAATGACCAGCCAGAAAATGGAATCCCATTTAAACGCCGCAAAAAGTGCCTGGCGCTGTTCGGCGGCTGGATGTAGCTGCATCAAAGTAGCCATGCTACCGGAACGCACAGCCCAGATTGCCAGGCCGGATGGTACAGCCAGAATGCCGATTTCTCTGCCGTGAGGCCAGGAAACAAAATAGGCAATAAGACCCGTTAAAAATGCCAGAATCAACAAAGTTATTGCGCCGCCAGTACTTATATCACTGGCACGTACAGCACTGAGGGGCTCCGATGACGCCGCTAATGGCCAGGCCAAAATTCCTATTAAAACCACACCTGTAATGACAGCAGCAGCAATTCTTAACCTCATTAGTAAAGATAATTCCATAATTTAACTTCCTTAATTATGCCGGTGATAGAGTATCATCAAAACCAAAACAGGTCAATAGCATATTTATATCGGGTATTTCGTAAGTTATATTGCGTATTAGCAAAAAGATGCATAATTACAGGGATTATCCTTGACGGGAAAATGGCTTATTTGGTATAAATAACCTTAGTGAAACTTGTGTCCGCGTATGAGGATTTATTACAGATATTGGTTCACTAAATCGCGGATTCTTATTAGTTTTACAAATATGAGGAGGAGTTTTTATGTACCGTCACAGGCAGCGAGTTTTCATCAAGAGCCTTACTTTACGCCTGGTAAATTCAGATTCATACATCTTAACAATCAGCAAATCAGAACTATCCCGAGAGGTCGGGATTTTGGTGCGTCGCTAAAATGTGATTATTTTATTTTTTTCAGGAGGATTATTATGTGTAGAAAATTCATTTGTTTAGTTTCTCTTATTTCAATGCTGAGCATGGCAGCAGGTGTAGCGAATGTGTACCTCGTGGCATATTGGCCTATGGATGAAGGCACAGGAACAACAGTCGGTGACGTAACTGGCGCATGGGATGGAACGATTACGGGCGATGTCAGTTGGGTTGATGGTAAAGAAGGGATGGCCTTGGAATTCCCAGGAGGACAGAACTATGTGAATTGTGGCAACGTGGAGATAGATCCCGACATGACCCTGGCCTACTGGTGTTTCAATCCGGAGAAGGCCTTTGAAAGGTCAATCGGTCAGCACAGCGGTAACTACACGGCCGATCCCGGTTGGTGTATTTATTCGCGAAACGAGGGTGAAGGGACAGTGTGGTTTCGCGTCCACGGCGCCGATGACGCGTGGAATGGGGGTGATATTATTATCCCAGACATCCTACCGAGTACGGAATGGTATCATCTGACATTCACCTTCGAGAGTGCAACCCGTGAGCTCAAAGGATATCTCAATGGCGAGTTGAAAGTATCCAAGATCTGCGAAGAAGGCCGTTCCATATACCCCAACACGAACGATCTACGTATGGGCCATGTGGGGACCGGTGAGCCGTTTGCCGGTATGTTAGATGAGGTTGCTATATGGAACCACGTGCTGACCGAGGATGAGATACTGGCAGTGATGGAAGGCCATATAGGAGGAGCAAATCCAAATGCCTCACGCCCCGAACCGCGAAGCGGCACCCTGCATGAGGATACGTGGATAAGTGTTAGCTGGCGGGCGGGAGATATGGCTGTCTCACATGATGTTTATTTGGGTGACAATTTTGACGATGTAAACTCCGGCGCCGAAGGCACGTTCATCGGTAATCAAACAGCAACCTTTTTTGTTGCCGGCTTTCCCGGATTCGCTTTTCCGGATGGCCTTGTCCCTGGCACTACTTACTACTGGCGAATCGATGAGGTTAATGACACCGAGCCAAACAGCCCGTGGAAGGGCGATGTCTGGAGCTTTAGTATTCCCCCCAGGACCGCCTATACACCAGTTCCTGCTGATACTGCCGAGTCTATCGACCCGAATGCAGACCTTAGCTGGACGCCAGGTTTCGGTTCGAAACTGCACACCGTATATTTCGGCGATAATTTCGAAGATGTGAACAATGCCGCCGGAGGGCTTCCTCAGGGAACTGCAACCTATTCTCCTGGCGCACTCAAATTGGCCAAGACTTACTACTGGCGTGTCGATGAGTTTGATGCCATCGACACATTTAAAGGCGGTGTCTGGAGCTTTACTACTCAGGGAGCCGTTGAGAGCCTGGATCCGGCTAATGGAGCCGTGGACGTTACACAGACACCTGTTCTCACATGGGTGCCGGGAGTCTTTGCCGCTTCGCATCAGGTCTATTTCGACGCGGATAAAGAAACCGTGAAAAACGCCGATACAAGTTCGCCGGAGTATAAAGGTACAAAGGACCTCGGTTCTGAGAGCTATGAGCCCGGACAGCTTGAGTGGGACACTACTTATTACTGGCGCATCGATGAGGTCAATAACGCCAACGCCGATAGCCCCTGGACAGGCCCCCTCTGGAGCTTTACGACTGCCAACTTCCTTGTTGTCGATGACTTCGAATCATACAATGACCTTGACCCCGCTGACCCAAACAGCAACAGGATATTTAATGCGTGGTTAGACGGATTCGACAACCCGGCCATAAACGGTTCCGTCGTCGGTTATGCCAATCCTCCCTTTGTCGAGCAGACTATCGTTCACGGCGGTTTGCAGTCGATGCCGATGTCCTACGACAACGCTGTTGGCAAATCCGAGGCTACAATGACATTGACTTACCCGCGCGACTGGACAGTGAACGGTGTCAACACATTGACAATTTGGTTCAGAGGCGATGCGGCCAACGACGCCGAGCCGATGTATGTTGTTCTAAACGGCAGCGCGGTGGTCAATAATGATAATCCGGACGCGGCGCAAAGAACTGCCTGGACGGCATGGAATATCGACCTGCAGGCCTTCGCCGACCAGGGTGTAAAC
>JABMRO010000242.1 GCA_013202635.1 Planctomycetota bacterium | reverse complement strand
TACCGATGAACATCACGGTCGATAGATTAAAGGGCTGGTCGAGGTAATGGTCTGTGAAGCTGGAGTTCTGTTCGGGGTCAAGGACTTCGAGCAGTGCACTTGCGGGGTCGCCTCTGAAATCACTTCCGATTTTATCTAATTCATCGAGCATGAATACGGGATTTTTGCTGCCGCACTTTCGCAGCTCCTGCAGTATTCTGCCGGGCAGAGCGCCGATGTAAGTTCTTCGATGTCCCCTGATGTCGGCTTCATCTCTTATTCCACCCAGCGATATGCGGATGAATTTTCTTCCCATAGCCCGTGCGATGGATTTACCGAGTGAAGTTTTACCTACGCCGGGCGGTCCTACAAAGCAAAGGATGGGGCTTTTGCCCGTTGGGTTTAGTTTACGAACAGCCAGGAATTCGAGGATGCGTTTTTTTACCTTGCGCAAGTCATAGTGGTCGGTGTTTAGTATTCGCTGAGCCTTGTTGATATCGAGCTGGTCTCTGGTTTGGACCGACCAGGGCAGCTCACAGACCCAATCCAGATACGTTCGGATGACACTATATTCCGGTGAAGCGGGAGGTATTTTGCTTAATCTGTCCAGTTCTCGAAGGGCCTCTTGCTCGACCTTTTTTGGCATTTTAGCTTTTGTGATTTTTTTGTTGATTTGTTTTAGCTCTTCGGTTCTGAGGTCCTTTTGGCCAAGCTCGGTCTGAATGGCCTTTAGCTGTTCCTGCAGATAATACTCGCGTTGATTTTTGTCTATTGAATCTCTGATCTTACCCTGGATTTTGTGACTTAGCTCAAGAACTTCCAATTGATTAGCCAAGATAACGGATATTTGTTTAAGGCGTTTTGTGGCATCAAGCTCTTCAAGTAATTGCTGTTTAGTTGCTATGTCGATACTGAGATTGGCAGCCAGGAAATCAGCCAAGGCGGAAGGATTTTCGATATTTTCCAGCAGCACCGATGCTTCTTCAGGCACGTGGGGACTTAGTTCGATGACACGGTTGGCCGCCTGGCGGACGCCGACGATAAGTGCCCGAAGATTTTTTGTCATTTTTACTTTGACTTTGAGCGGCTGGATTTTGGCCTTTAAATATGGTTTTGTGGCTACCCTTTTTATTACTTTGAAGCGGGTTATTCCGTGGACCACAACATGCATTGAGCCCTGGGGCAGTTTTATTACCTTGAGCACCGAGGCGGCGGTTCCGACCGAGTAGAGCTTGTCGAAAGTCGGTTTATCAGTATCAGGGTTACGTTGCGTCAGGAGTCCTATGATAGATTCGTTCGGAGTAGTGTCGGCGAGCAGGGCTTTGCTTTTTTTGCGGCCTATCGCCAACGGTGTTATCGTCCCGGGATAGGCGACGGCGTTTCTAATAGGCAGGATGCCGATTGCTTCCGGCAGTTTAAATTCATAGCCGTTCTCGTGCAATTGGTCGTCCCCGTTGTGCAGATAGGTCTCAAGACTTACGGGTTCTTCTTCAACTACTTCGAGAAGCCAAATTCCGTCGAGAGATAACGAGTTTTTCAGGTCGCCTGCCATATTGTTTTCAAGGTTTTTTTTTGTTAGAACCTGAATGATACACGATTGAAGCTAAAAACTAAAAGCTAAAAGCAGAAAAAAACAAGGGAAACCACATAGTAATACCCCTGCTTGACGGCAAAATAGTAACTTTGCCGTTGCCTGGCGGGCGGGGGGGGGCAGGCCAATGGCATTAACTCCCGCAATTTCTGCTAAGTGTGTAAAATGAGCCGTCAGTAAAATTTATTGTGGAATCTCTTCATAAGAGGCCGGATTATACTTCAGTATGCGGTGAGTATCAAAGCCGGCAGGGACAGTGATATTGTCTGAACGGTCAAAATTCAATCTGGAGTTGCCCTCTATTACCGTCGGATTGTCGGAGTAATTAAGAATCGTGCCTTCAATCACTGCATTTACGTTGCCGGAGAAGTGTGCGCCGCTTACCGCCATAACACCACCTAAGGCGGCGAAATTGCCCGAGAAAGAGGCTGAAAATCCGGGAGCCACTATTGAAGAACCGGTTTCCTGCCGAATGGCGTCAAACTGAACTCCTGAAGGGTAGGTGTTGGCCGCAAAATTACCAAGGAAGGATATGCTGTTTGTTCCCGGATTGTTCACATCACCATCGGCAACAATCATACCGTTAAGCGCAACATTCTCTTCAAATGTAACAACGTTAGGTTGTTCGATGTACAGAATACCCTCTATTGTGATATTGCCCAAAAAGTTCGGGTCTGTTCCGGCTGCTATCGTAGCGTTGGTTAAGGTCATACTATTGCTTAAGTCGGTCGATGAATCAATTACAGTGCCTGTTGCATACTGCTGGAAATGCTGCGTGTCGGGAACAGGGAATTGCGGAGATTCGGCGCCTATAGTGACGTGGTTATCTAAGGCTGTTTGGCCTATATCGCCGGCTATTTGTACGGCGCCCATAAGGGCAACATTGGCAATCGTGTTGGCGACACTGATATCGCCGTCAAAGTTTGTGTTGCCGGTAACAAGCATGGCGAGATTGTTATTGTTACTTTCTATAAAGATATCAGCTTCGCTGTTGGAATTTACGCCCGTTACGGTTGGATTGCCGAGAAAGTGTACAGGTCCTTTTGTTGCCAGTCCGAAATCGAAAATAGGATATTCGTAGGCTTGAATATCGTATTGAACTCTTATTGTGCGTGTAATATTATTACCACCGCCTATGGCTGAAAGCTGCATAATATTGGCGTTGTTGGCATCAATAAGAATTTCACCCTCAAAGTTTTGTCCGCTTGCAGAGTCCAGTGGAACAGGTGGTATTGTGCCGTCATTGTAAACCGCGACATTTGTAATACTGTTGGCGGCCAGGTCGCTTTGCAGGTTACTGACTATTGTGCCGAAATAATTAGATGGCGAGGTCGAACTTGGAAATTCGACTCGGTTAAGCCAGAATCTCATTGCTTCCAGCCCGGATTCGGTGCTGGCGATTGCACATCCAACCTTGTGCTGGTTTGATGCAAGTTGGGCGTTTGTGCCGGACATAGTGGCCATTGAGACAGCTAAAGCAGAAAATATAAGCACAAATATCATCGATATGATGAGTACTGCACCACGGCGATCTTGCTGTGCGGCTTTCTTTTTTGCAGGTGCCATTTTTCCTCCCTCCGGAAAATACACTGCGTTTAAGAAATTGTACAAACTTCTCTGTAACCTGATTAAAGTATAAGAAATGTTGTGGATAAAGACAAAAAGTTACGAATTTTATGAAGACGGAAGCGTATCTTGAGTGAGGTGCAAAGGATGTCCGATAAAAATAACCAGTGATTTGATTTGGATTTGTTCATAACGAATATGGGACATTCCAGCTTCTTGTCATTGTTGATGTCGTTTCTTAGCAGCTTCAGCGTCGAGATTTCCCGCCTGCTCCCCCTTTTCTCACATTCGTTTCTCTTGTCCTGCTTTTGTCTTTTCCTTCCCTGGAATCGGTACGATTGCGTCTGGTCGAGTCTTTTTCTTGTTCTCCAGCTCCTCTGTCAGAAGACCTTTCCTTCTGTGATTTTCCCAGCTCTTTTTTCTCCTTCGATTTTTCACGTAGTCTCTTGTGCTCCTCTTGGCGCTGTTTGATTCCTTGCTTCATTTGCTGACGTACTCTCTCACGTTCTTGCCGACGCCGTTGGACCTCTTTATGAATTGCCTCGGCGAGTCCTTCACCTTTTACTCCCGCTTTTACTCTTTCGGTCACAAACTTTCCGAATGGTTCAAAATCAAATGTGTCTAATCCATTATCTAATCCTGCGTTAGCTGTCTGCTCTGCATGGTCTAACGGTACGCCATTTCGTGCGGTCATTTCAAGGGTACGCAATGCTGCGTTAAGGCGGGTTTCGGTGCGCTTGCGTACAGCGTCCCTTGCTCGATTTAAGCCCTGTTCCCATTGCTGCCTCTTGGTATTATCCCACTTTTTCCATCCTGGCGGGAGTTCAGTTTTCCAGTTCTCCTTGTTCGCCTGCTTGCCTTGTTTACCTTTACCTATGCCTTCGGCAAAGACTGTACCGCAGTTCCACAATAGTACAAGTGCGATAAGAATTGAAAGCAAAACCTTCTTCATGATATGTTCTCCTAATTTAAGGTTGTGTAATACAGTTCCCTTATAGGGGACTGAGTGCCTTCCCAAAACACTAAGTAATACCGAATAAAGTATAAAAAATACTTGTTACAATGACAAATGGCTCAAGTGGACAATATGGAAAAACAGGCCTATTTTTGTGTGTCCGATAAGTGTGGCTGTAAGGTGTTTTCCTGTTCCGCAAAGTATGAACTTCGGGCGAACGGCGAAGATATAATCCAGCGAAATCCCAATTCCATTGCTTTTCGCTTCCAGAAATCGAATTTTTCAGGTGTTATGTATTCAACGACTTCAAGTGAATTTTTTGATGGCTTTAGATATTGACCGATAGTAACTCTTTCACAGCCGGTATTATACAGGTCTTTCAGGATATGCTCGACCTCGTCGTCGGTTTCCCCTAATCCGAGCATAATTGATGATTTTGTTTGGATATTATCGGAGCATTCTTTAGCTATTTTGAGCAAATTCAGAGACCGCTGATAGTTTCCGCCGGTCCTGGCGATTTGGTACAGCGATGGTACCGTTTCAACATTGTGGGCGAAGACAAAAGGTAAAGCCGTACTCAGGATTTTCAGCGCTTGTTTTTGGCGGTTACGAAAGTCCGGCGTTAGTATTTCGAATTTCATATCCGGACACTGTTGTCTTACCTCTTTAATGCAATCGCGAAAGTGGCCTGCACCGCCATCCGGTAAATCATCGCGGTTTACGCTGGTAATCACGAGGTATTTCAATCCCATTTGCTTTGCCATCCGGGCCAGGCGAAGCGGCTCGGTAGAGTCCGGCGGTTCGGGTTTGCCACAGGCTACCGAACAGAATTTGCAGTTTCGGGTGCAGACTTTGCCTAAAATCAAAACCGTTGCCGTGCCTCTTGTCCAGCACTGGCCTCGATTCGGACAGTTTGCGTTACTGCATATAGTTTCCAGACCCAGATACTCGAGAATCTGTCGGGTATGATGGAAAGTGTCGTCCGCCGGCAGGGGCCTGCGCAGCCAGGGGGGCAACCGGCGTATCTCGTATCTCGTATTTCGTATGTCGTACTTTTCGCTTAGTATTTTGTGTTCTTGCATTTTATATTTCGTTTGACGAAAAGTGCTTTGTAAGCAGCTCAGCTAAATTTTTCTTTACCTGCCTCATTGAGTAGTGTTTTCCGGTCTGTTTCAGCACTGATGTCATTTCTACACCGTCCAGGCCGCAGGGGGTTATGAGCTCGAAAATACTCAGATCGTTGTTAATGTTCATTGCCATACCATGATAGGCTACAAATTTAGATACGCGTACACCGATAGAGGCAATTTTTTTATCACCGACCCACAGACCCGGAAAGCCTTTCCTTCTTTCGGTATAGACACCTGATTGTTCTAATAATTCCGCACCTATCGATTCCAGCTTTCTGATATATTCGCTGATTCCGAGGCCGCATTCCTGCAAATTTATTATCGGATAGAAAACCAACTGGCCCGGATTATGCGCTGTTGTGCCGCCGCCCCTGCGGATATTGACGACTTCAATGTGCTGCTGTGCCAAATCATCTCTGTTAGCTAAAAGTATGTTGGCACTTTGCCGGGCGCCTAAAGTAATGACAGGGGGGTGCTCAACTATTAGAACGGTGTTTTGTATTTCGCTCCGGCGTCTTTTTTCTCGCAACTGGTGTTGTAATTGCAGGATTTCTCTATAATCAGCGAGCCCGCAGTCAACAATGCGAGGAGGGCTTGCGATCTTCGATTCACAAATCTCAATTGTAGATTGTTCTAACATGCGTATTCGCTTATGGTTTTGGTGGGTTGTGGAGGCTCAGGCCGAAGGCATCTTCGGCGGCTTCTTTGAGCACCTCTGAAACGGTCGGATGGGGGAAGCTTATCTCGGTTATTTTTTCAGTGCTGCCTATAAGTGTTCTTGCTGCGCCTATCATCTCTGTTACCACAGAGCCGACCATTGTAACGCCGACGATTTTATTGGTCGAGTTGTCCCTGACCGCTCTTATTTCACCGATTGTTTCATTGTGCGCCACACTTCGGCCGTTGGCTTTGAAGAACGACCTTCCGACAGATACGTCGAGGCCCTGTTCTTTGCAGGTTTCTTCACTTTTGCCGACAGATGCAATTTCCGGAAAGGTATAGACTGCCCGTGGTATAAGCGAGTAGTCGGCTATATTTTCATCGCCTCCCGTGGCATTGACTGCGGCAACCTCGGCCTCTGCGAAGGCGCCGTGGGCTAAATAGGTAGTGCCTACGGCATCGCCGATGGCATAAACGCCGGGAACATTTGTTTCTAACTTTTCATTAACCGCAATAGCAGGGCCGTTCATCTGTAGATTCAGGGCCTGGATGGTTTCCTCGTCAACTACTGCCCTTCGCCCCACAGAGACGAGTACTTTTTCAGCGTCGATTGTTTGGCCGTTTTCGAGCGACACTCTTGCCGATGTACCGGTTGTATCAACTGAAGTTACCTTCTGGCCTGTGTGCGAATCAATACCGAGCTTTTTGAATTCGCGTTCTATGAGCCGGCCTACCCATTGGTCTTCCATAGGAATCAATCTTGAAAGAGCTTCAACAATCGTTACTTTAGTTCCCATTGCAGCATAGACACAGGCCATTTCACAACCGATTACTCCGCCGCCTATTATTACCATTGAGCCTGGTATCTGCTGTAAGCCCAGGGCTTCTTTGCTGCTGATAACGGTTTGGCCGTCGAAAGGAACTGTCGGGATTTGGCTTGGCTGCGAGCCGGTTGCCAGGATTATTTTATCGGCCTGTATCAGCATTGGTTCGGTGTCTGTTTCGATTTTAATTTGGTTCGGTGCTGTAACGACGGCTCTGCCCTGTAGTATTTCCACTTTGTGGCTTTTTATTAACCCTGTCAGACCTTTTCGAAAGCCGCCTACTACGGCATCCTTTCTTGCCTGGATTTTAGGCCAGTTGGCAGTGGCTGCATTGACGTCAATACCCATCATCGCAGCATGCTTAATCGTTAGCAGCGTGTGGGCCGAGGCAAGTAATGTCTTCGACGGGATACATCCGCGATTCAGGCATGTGCCGCCAATACAATCTTTTTCGACTACTGCTACAGAAGCGCCCCTTTGTGCACATCTTATAGCGGCGGCGTAACCACCCGGGCCGCTGCCGATTACTACAACGTCAAAAGTTTCTGACATAATTTAAGCTCCTTTACCACTGATTTTGAAATATATAGAAAGTCTAAGCAGGACGATAAGGATTATTTTGGGGATTATACCATGCGAATAGCCGGTCGTGCAACCGGTTTCGGACTTTTTTGAGACTCGGGTCGTTGATACGATTTACGAATTCGCCCGGATCGGTCTCGTGGTCGTACAATTCATGCGTTGAGCCGTGGTTGAAAATATACTTATAACGCCGGGTGCGAATCATATATTCACAGATTCTGGTCTTTAAATTATATTCACTGAACGCCGCGGACGGCCCTTGTATGTTAGGTTTGCGCAGAATATCTGCAAAGCTGGTCGCATCCATCTTTTCAGGTGCATCCGATATATCAAGCAGGGTCGTCTTTTCAGGTTGTTTTAGCCCGGTCAAGTCAACTAATGTTGGGTATAGGCCGAAGTACTCAGTTAATGCTGTGGTTACTTTGTTTTGCGGCAGATGGTTAGGATAGCTTACAATCAACGGCACTTTAACAGACGGCTCAAACAGACAAAACTTCTGGTAGAGTCCGTGGTCACCATCCATCTCGCCGTGGTCGGAAGTATATATAACTATGGTATTATTCAGCAGGCCTTCTTTCTCGAGTGCCTTGTACACGTATCCTACGCATGTGTCAACGAAGGCGAGGTTGCCGAGGTAACCTGCTCGATGTGCCCGCTGTCGTTTTTTTCCCTGTGCTCTTGTATTTTTAATGCGTTGCTGGATGTGTGGTGGATATTTGGATATATCGCCAACTTCCGGAAGCTTCACCTTATCGACGGGATATTTTTCGGCCCATTGCCTCGGCGGATAGAAGGGGGAATGCGGTTTCATAAAACTGGTGAGCAGAAAGAACGGCTGCCGACGGTGTCTGGTTATGAATCTGGCCGCCTCGCGGGCTATAAACATATCCAGATGGTCTTCGGCTTCAAGTTTTGAGACCATGCTGTCAAAGTTGTATTTTTCGACATTGCCAACCCAGGGGCTACCCTTTGGCCATAATCCGTCTATATCAGGCAGGCCGGCACCGCCATCATCCACCGTTTTGAAAAAGTGCTGTCCCAGCGGATGGTTGGCAATCTCATTGGCGTAATGCTGCACTTTTGGGCCCAGGTACATCAGCCAGTCGTTGATGGACATATAATACTCGAAGCCGTGATTGTGGGCATCTCCGAAGTGCATCTTGCCTATCAAGGCGGTAAGATAGCCGTTTTCGGCAAAATGATGAGCCATCGTACGGTAGCGCCAGTCAAGCTGGTTGGTATTGGTTATTGCGCCGGTGCTGTGTGCATACAGTCCGGTCAGCAATGCCATTCTTGAGGCTACACAGACCGGGTAAGGACAATAAGCGTTTGTGAACCTGACACCGCGCGAGGCAATCAGATCGATATTTGGTGTGGGAACCAGGTCTCTACCGGCACAGGTCATCAGGTCTGCCCGATGCTGGTCGGTCATAATGAAAAGAATGTTAGGCTTGTTGGGGTTTGAAGATGAATGGGAATCCGGC
>JABMRO010000241.1 GCA_013202635.1 Planctomycetota bacterium | reverse complement strand
GGATCGTTACGAAGTTCTTCAGAAAGAAAACTCTGTGCCACAGAATTGGGAGTCGAGAATCCGCTTTGTTCAGCAATTTCCTTAGATACCTTTGGTTCAAGAATAGCGGAAATGAAATCAAGCGCACCAGACTCGTTTTGCACGCCAATAGGTATGGTTGCAGCAGTAACCCAGAAAACGGCTCCTTCTTTAGGCACTACGTAGGCGATATCGTTACTGGCACGGCAAATCGCGGCCGAGGGCGAACTCCAAGCTTGATGTATATCAATTTCTCTATTAATGATCGGTGTCACGAAGTCGTCACTATCATATCGTTTCACAGCATAAACCTGTCGATTTAATAAATTAAGCGCTTCATCTATTTGAGGTGCGGTTTGAGGGTTTGGACCGTGTCCTAAATAAAGTAAGGCAGCTCCAAAGACTTCGCGAATCTCGCTCAGCATTCCAACCCTAACACCGTCTATTGGATTAAAAAGCGCTCCCCATGATTGAGGTTTTTTTGATGTCGAACGTCTATAAATATAACCAGTCGTCCCAAACGCCGTAGGAACAGAATAATTATTGCCAGGATCAAAATCCAGTTTAAGTGCCCAGCTTGACAAATTTTTTAGATTCGGCACTTTTGTGTGTTCGAGTTGTTTCAACCTGCGAAGTGCTATAAGATTTTCAATCAGATAATCACTGCAGAAAATGACATCATATCGCGGATCAGAATTCAATAGTTCAAGGATTTCCTCGTTTGAAGACACTTCAATACATTCGATGTCCATGCCGATTTTTCTGGACACAACTGTTATAGTTTGCTGCCCTGGCATACCTATCCAGGTTATAATACGTAATTTTGCCTTCATATTTACATGTTATAAAGCTATTTACCACTTCTACGTCTGTTTTGATAATATCTTATAATATTTGCGTTTGGTTGTCTTGATCCTTTTTCTTATCGATACAATGCCATTGGGAAGAAATAACAACGTTAGGACGACAACAAGACCCAAGATAAGCAATCTAAACTGTCCAGCACCTCTCAGAAACTCATTTCCAATCGTAATGATGAATGCCCCAATAATTGAACCTGGAAAGAGACCCAACCCACCGATCGAGAGCATTACCATAGCTATGAGGAAAAATTCAGTACCCAAAATTTTAGGAGTAACAACGCTAGTATAATGGGCATAGAAAGCACCAGCGATACCAGCAATAACAGCCGAAATTGTGAACATGACAATTTTATATTTATAGTCATTGATACCGAGCGATTTAGCAAAGTCCTCTGAATCCCTTAAAGCCACAAATGCATGCCCTGATCGGCTACGTAATACAATAAAATAAATTGTGTAAACGCAGACAGCAGCAAGAAATAGAGATAAATAATACCAAGAGGTCTTATCGAGTGTGTGAAACCTGAACCCAAAAAAAGTAATTGTCGGTACACCAAGAATGCCAGAATTTCCTCCTGTGCCAATTGCACGTCCCTGCATGATTATTGTAGGCATTGCAAGATGAACGGCAAAGGTAAACAGAGCAACATATTCACCTTTAAGGCGAAGACAAGGCACTCCAACAAGCATTCCGAAAAGCCCTGTTATCATTCCAGCTAACACAATTGCAATGGCAGGTGTTATACCAAGCTTAGTTGAAAGCATGGCCGATGCATAGGCACCAACAGCAAAAAAGACTAAGTGTGCATAATTAAAAATACCGGCATATCCCATTACAAGGTCCCATGACGAAGCGACCATGCACCATAAAAAGCAGAGGATAAGTACATGAATGAGGTAATGATCTTTTACGATAAGACCGAGTAGCACAAAAAGTAAACCGCCGGCCCAGAAATAAAGCTGTGATTTTGATTTGCTCAACGACATATGCTAATTATCCTATTCAGCCCAGACTCCAAACAGGCCTTTCGGTCGCACCATTAATATGATAAGAAGCGTGAAAAGCCAAGCTGTCATTGTCCAACCTGCTCCAATTTGATAGACTACGAAAGCTTCAATTAAAGCGAGGATGAACGCAGCAATACAAGCTCCTTTTGTGCTGCCAAGACCGCCGAACACGACTATTACAAATGCTTTTAGGAAAGGACCCCAACCTCCTAGAGGAGATATAAGG
>JABMRO010000240.1 GCA_013202635.1 Planctomycetota bacterium | reverse complement strand
TCCCAAATTTTACCTAAAAAATGAAGATTTTTTCGGAATTTCATGTGTGTAATCGGATTAAGTATACGGCGAGAAAGAAATGTATCAATCATGTAATTCTTTTGGGGATAACCGTCTTGTCAGAAGTTCTTGTTATAATAGAGAAAAGCTGAATTATAAAGAGAAGCGAGAAGCTTTGTTAAAGCAGATTTCAACTGAATTTCTTAAAAAATTCGCAAAAAAATGCTGAAAATACATAAAATTCGCGTCAAGTTTTGCGTTTTTGTCGAACTTATTTATAGAAGCTAATGATTAACCACAAAGAGCATGCTGAATTGATCAAAAAGGCACAGTTGGCGATAAGGTAAGTCTGAGTCGCCTGGCTGAGGTCGCGAGGGTACATTTATACGAGTATGTATTCAGTGAAGAATATCGTTTAAGATCAAAGCGCAGAGAGTGGTAAAATGCATTTTCAACTTCATAGAACAGCTTTCACTTTAATTGAATTGCTCGTCGTCATTGCGGTGATTGCACTCTTTTTCTTGTCATTTACTTCGTACATTAGACCAACTATGTTCTCTATATATGTCGGATTTCGCCTTGATTCTCTATGGGCTTTTTGCTATTATAATAAAGTGACAGTTTTATTTGAGGGCGTCCTCTCAGGACTCCTATTAATCAAACTTTACAGAATAGCTGTAAACGGACGAGGAAGGGGATATAAAATACTTAGAGAAATGAACAATCAGTTGCTTCGCTTTGCGCTATACTTATTATTGGCAGTTTTTATGTTGGCTGAAGGTGCCTATAGCGCAGAGGTACCTTTAGTAATCAATGAGTTTATGGCTTCCAACAGCAGTTGTATCGAGGATCCGCAGGGCGAGTTTGATGACTGGATAGAAATCCATAACTACGGTACGAAAGCTATTGATATCGGCGGATTTTATCTGACGGACAACCTATCCAATCCTACCAAATGGCGAATTCCAGATAACAATCCGGCTGCAACTACCATCGGCGCCGGGGGCTATCTATTAATATGGGCTGACAATGATATTGCCGATAGCGGGCTACATGCGAACTTCAAACTGGATGCGGGCGGCGAGGAAATCGGCCTGTACGACAGTGACGGCGTGACCATGATCGACAGCATAATCTTCGCCGACCAGACCACTGATATTTCCTTTGGCCGCTACCCCGATGCAGGCGATAACTGGCAGGTTTTCGTATCTCCCAGTCCGGCAGCACAAAATAATGACGAGTATTTGGGCGAGGTTGCAGACACTAAATTCAGCCACAACCGCGGTTTTTACGAAGCACCTTTCTCCGTAACAATCGCGACAGAAACGAAAGATGCAACCATTTATTACACGCTCGACGGCACCGAACCGTTTGACATTGAAGGCCGATTTCTAACAGGCACCGCCTATACTGCTCCTATCCCGATCACCACTACTGCGACTCTGCGAGCGATGGCTTTCAAGCCGGGCTTCAAACCCAGTAATATGGATGCCCATACCTACATCTTTCTTGATGATGTCCTTAAACAGAACGGCGCCGGGTTTCCTAACACATGGGGAGATGCCCGGGCCGATTACCGGATGGACCCTGAGGTTGTCAACGATCCGGCGTATCATAACAGAATCAAGGACGACCTTAAGGCGGTTCCGACAATCTCGCTGGTGATGCCCGTTGATGATTGGTTTAATCGCAGCTCGGACCCGACCATTGGCGGAATATATGCAAATCCGGACTGGGAAGATATCTATCGGGAACCGGCTGAACGTTCCGTCTCGGTCGAGTTCTTTGACCCGAGCACATCGCAGCAGTTCCAGCTCCAAGCGGGCGTAAGGATTGCGGGCGGCAGCAGTACCGGGCCTTGGAATATGGACAAACTCTCAATGCGGCTGAAATTTACCGGCCTATACGGCGCCACAAAACTCAGATTTCCTGTATTCGGGGACGATGCCACGGACCAATTTGATACGCTCGTGCTGGACGCACGCATGAACAACTCATGGGCCTTTGTTATGACCGGACTCACCAGGCCGGGAGTGAGTAGTCGAGATTCGGCTCAATACACTCGGGACCAGTATGTATGCGACATTCATAACGCGATGGGCGGCTTTTCTCCGCACGGCAGACATGTCCATTTGTATCTCAACGGCTTGTACTGGGGATTGTACTGGCTCCACGAACGCCCGGATGAGCACTTTGCCGCCGCTTATTTCGGAGGAGAAGATGAAGACTATGATGTTCTCAAGCACAATTCCGGCCAAGTCATCAACGGCTCCGGCACAGATTACAACAGAATGTTCGGCCTCGCCAATTCCGGTCTGATATCCGATGAGCAATACGAATCGATACAGCAGTATCTGGATGTACCCAACCTTATCGATTACATGATAACAAACTTCTACGTCGGCAATACGGACTGGGCACATCAAAACTGGTATGCAACGCGCAGTCGCATCGATCCCTACAGCCGATGGCGATACCATAGCTGGGACGCCGAAAAATGCATGGAGGGGCTTTATCGTAATTCTCCGGATTGGTGCAGAAGGCCCAAGGGTAGTCCGCTCTATCTACATGACCATCTTACCTTGAACAACGAATATCGTATGCTCTTTGCCGACCACGTGCATCGTCACTTTTTCAACGATGGCTGTCTTACTCCCGATGGAGCGACAAATCTCTATCACGTTCGTCTTAATGACGTTGACAAGGCCGTCGTCGGCGAATCGGCTCGGTGGGGTGACAACCAAAGTTCGAGACCTTATACTCGTAACATCGAATGGATCCGCGAACGCGACTGGCTCCTTACCGAATATTTCCCCCAGCGAACGTCAATCGTCCTCAACCAGTTCAAATCCCGCGGCTGGTATCCAAACATCGATGCTCCGGTCTTTGGTATCAATGGGACCTACCAGCATGGCGGCCAAATCTCGGCAGATGATTTGCTCTCGATGTCCGCCCCAGCCGGCACGATATGGTACACGCTTGATGGTTCCGATCCCCGTTCGCCGGGCACACCGCAACAAGCAGCCGTCCTGGTTCCCGAGAACGCCGACAAGCGAGTAATTGTTCCATTAGGCGATATCAGCGAGAACTTCAAAGGCCGCGGTGATTTCGATGATTCGGCATGGCTATCCTGCACCGGCTCACCTGGTGGCGTCGGATACGGAGGAGGAGGCTCTCGCTACCAGCAGTTCATCACTCTCGATGTTCAGGAAGAGATGTACGCGAAGAATGCCACCTGTTATATCCGCATCCCATTCACAATCGATGCCGACTATAGCTCTCTGACGCTTACCATCAGATACGATGACGGCTTTGTCGCTTACATTAACGGCGTCGAAGTGGCCAGACGCAATTTCAACGGCACGCCGGCCTGGAACTCAAGTGCCAGTTCAACCCATTTAAATTCGGTCGCCGTCTTGTTAGAGAGTATCGATATTTCTGCTCTTCTCGGCACTCTACAGCAGGGCGACAATTTATTAGCCATCCACGGCCTGAATACTTCCACAACCAACTCTGATTTTCTTATCTCCGCTGAGCTGGTTGCCGGTAAAAACAGCTCACCCAGTGACGGTGGAACTTCACCCGGTGTGCTCGAATATACCGGGCCAATCATGCTGAATAATAGTGTACATGTTAAGTCCCGGGTATTGAACGGCGGAGTGTGGAGTGCCCTCAATGAGACGACCTTCACGGTAGGTCCGGTGACGGAAAATCTTCGCATTTCAGAGATTATGTATAATCCGAACGAACCGAACAACGAGTACGTTGAGCTTAAAAATATCGGAACTGAAACCATTAATCTTAATCTTGTAAAATTCACAAACGGAATTGATTTTACCTTCCCGAACATGGAACTTGTGGGCAATGAATATGTCGTAGCAGTTCAGGACCGCCAAGCATTTGAAACCAGATACGGCACAGCCCTTAATATAGCCGGTGAATACTCCGGTAGATTAAATAATGCCGGAGAGCGAATAAAACTGGAAGACGCTATTGGTCAAACAATTCTGGACTTTGACTTCAAAGACGGCTGGCGTTCTATTACCGATGGAGACGGTTTTTCTCTTACGGTAATTGCCCCTGCTAACACAGACCCTTATGGCTGGAACGAGAAAGACTCCTGGCGTGGGAGTGCATATCTCGGCGGCTCACCGGGCGAAGATGACAGCGGTATTGTCCCCGAGCCGGGTGCGGTGGTTATTAATGAGGTGTTAGCTCATTCACATGCCGAGGCTGTGGACTGGATAGAGCTGCATAATACTACCAACACTGCTATAGACATTGGCGGCTGGTTCCTTAGCAACAGCAGTTCCGATTTAGCCAAATACCAGATTGCACCAGGAACAATAATTGCTCCGAATGGATATATTGTTTTTTACGAAGACCAGCATTTCAACAATCCATCTGCCCCGGGTTCTAATCAGCCCTTCGCCTTGAGTGAGAACGCTGAACGGCTGTATCTAAGCTCGGCAGAAGGCGATCTTTTAACAGGGTATCGCAACGTGGAGGATTTCGGCGGCTCAGAGACAGGCATATCGTTTGGCCGATACTACAAACGCAGTACCGGCAACTATAACTTTGTTTCGATGTCTGAGAACACGCCTGGCTTTGCTAATGCCTATCCGAAAGTGGGCCCGATAGTCATCAACGAGATTATGTACAATCCATCCTGGCCCGAAGGCGGTTCATATACCAATGACCAGTATGAATATATCGAGCTTCACAACATCAGCGCCGCACCTGTAACCTTATATCGTGATGACAAAGCTCAGCCTTGGAAATTTACCGATGGTATTGACTTTACCTTCCCGACTGATGTTCCTGTAACGATACCTGCCGGCGGATATTTATTGGTGGTCAAGGACCCGGAGGCATTTTCCTGGCGATATCCGGCTGTTCCTGTTGATAATATTCTTGGTCCTTACAGCGGCAGCCTGAACAACGCCGGCGAGAGGCTCCAGCTTTCGATGCCGGGTGACGTGGACGAGTCCGGCACGCTTTATTATATTCGCGTTGACAGAGTCACTTACAGCGATGGCTCTCATCCTGAGAATTCCCCCGATGGAGTTGACCACTGGCCAACCGAACCGGATGGTGACGGTGAATCACTTACGCGAAAGGTCTCATCCGATTACGGCAACGACCCGAATAATTGGGAGGCAGCTTTCCCATCATCTGGTTTAGTTAATCTGTAGAATCCCAACTCAAGACATCAACTCAAACGAGTGCTCAACAAAGCACCTTGTTGCAATATTTTGCACCGATTTCAGGAACTGGAAAACACACTGATTTTCAGGTGACATTATGACACTATTTTGTCTCCACAAATGCTGATTTTGCCTATATCGAGTCCGAATAAATGCCAATTTTTTGCCAAAATACGAATATTTTTCATTTATATCGGATTAAGTATCCGGTGTGAAATAAATTTATCGATCATGTGATTCTTTTGGGGGCACCTTTATACTGGGAGGAGGCTTTTTATTCTACTCAAATACGATGATAGTGAGAAGAAAACACTATGCTATGCCGTCCCACATTACAGTTCATAGTTAGTAGGCTGGGGGAGCGTGATTACATTTCAGGATAGAAGAAAGCCAACACACAAACAAAAGAATCAGAAATACCCATATAAAGTGCAGGTATTTCTTTTTGGGTGGTTTTTTCACGTTCATAATCCAATATTGTGTTTTACGACTTGTCTTGTCGCGGTTACTTTGCCGTAGCCTATCTCCGAAATTTCGGAGCGATGCCATCAAATTTATGTATGTAGCAGATGCTATTGATAAATAAATTCCGACCGGCAGGAGTCATCTGTGATGGTGATGCAGACCAACCCCATTGCAAAAAATTACCGTGGCGAGCGATACCGGTGGCTAAATAGGATTTACCCGGGGCGAAACCTAGAAGAATGGCTTCGGCGTCGGGTTGATCCTCAGGTTTGATGACATCCGAGACCGCACCTGCTTTCCCTACGTTATTATTGGTGTCTTGCACTTTCCAAACCGGCATTGTTGTACCGAGCTTTTTTCCTTTGGGTAGGGTTTGTAAGTAGCTATCAGGTGTTGTTGCTGATTCCAGTTTGATTTCCACTTTTCGAGGTTTCTGAAAAACTTCATGTTCAAACGACTCACCATGAGCCGCATCTTTTAAGCAGTTTCACATGTAGCCGGTTTTCAGCCTCATTCGGTCAGTCCAAAAAGCGCCGGGAATTCCAAGGGATATAGTGGGACGAGAATATTGATCTGTTACTTTTAGATCCCTTAAAGGTTTACCACCCCTACTACCCCATTGAATTCCATCCTTGTCAAGGATGATCACATCGCTGTCTTTAGCTTGTTGCTCTTTGAAAGTGTAAAGGTCAGCTGTTTTAACCTCTGTGAAATTCTTGGAAAGGAAAGATACAAAATCCTTCTGTCGTTCGGTATTGGGCAGCCCCACATACAGAATTCTTAGTGGTATTTCCTCATCGGTTGTCTCTTGCTGAACCTGAGACTTTGTGCCAGATTTTGCCAGACCATTCTGTGTTTCATCTTGAGCCGACTGAGATTGTTTTTTCTTACAAGCCGATAGTGTAAATACGAATGCCAGCAATAATATTAAAGTGAAATAGCTTATTAATGTTGCTTTTTTCAATATTCCCATAAGCTTACCCTTTCAAATTCCGTGTATGTTGTTATCAAATCTGAAAGCAATACCTCTGTTAGTCGCCGTTGACCGAATCAAGTTGTGATGTCTTGAACAGCTAATACGAATACGACAGGTTGAATTGTAGCAAAAAAGATATGTAATGCAACTACGAAGTCATGGATCATAGTAATTGGAACTGTCGCAAATCACCTTTTCTATGAGCTGAAAAACACTCTGATTTTCAGGTGACACGTTGTCTCCATTTTGTCACTACAAATGTTGATTTTGCCTATGTTGGGTCCTAAAAAACATCAATTATTTGCAGAAATACAAATATTTTTCAGAATTTTTAGTGTGATATCGGATTAAGTAGACGGTGAGAAGAAATGTATTAATAATATCATTCTTTTGGGGATATCCCCAACGGGGATTTTC
>JABMRO010000239.1 GCA_013202635.1 Planctomycetota bacterium | reverse complement strand
CGGATAACCCAAATCAAAGACAGAATTGATGCCGAATATGCGGCCGACAGGGTCTCGATGATATCTGATGAGGAAATGTTTGCCTGGATGCGGGAAGCTTTTAGTGGTAATTTACCGCCGTTAAGGGAATAAGCAGATGAGGGATGTGTGGATGAGTACATTCATTTTATTATAGATAAGTGCACGAATTTACGCTGATTATGCCGGATAAAAAGATTAAGGCAGTATTGTTCGACCTTGGCGATACCCTGCTGGACTTTGGTAAAATCTACCCGGGCCGGCTCTTTCGTCAGGGCGCCAGATTATCGTACGATTTTCTCAAAAGCTGCGGCCAGCCGGTCGGAAGTTTCAAATATTACTGTTGGCGAAACCTGATAGCACTGCAAGTTCGACGCCTGCTTTCCAATATAACCAGAAATGATTTTAATTCCCTGGTTTTGTTAAGGTGGATTGGTATAAAAAAAGGTATCAGGCTCGACGGGCAGCAATGGCGGCATTTTGGGTGGCTCTGGTATGAACCTTTGAGTAAAATCGCCACGACCGAGCCGGACATAAAAGAGACTTTAACCAAACTGAAAAATTCGGGACTTAAGCTCGGTATAGTTTCCAATACTTTTGTGAACGGCTGTTCCCTGGAAAAGCATATGGAGCAGGTAGGCATATTAGATTTCTTTGAGCCGAGGATGTATTCGTACGAGTTTGATTTTCGCAAGCCGGACGCCCGGATTTTCAGGATTGCCGCAGAGCGTATTGGCCAGACCCCGGATAACATACTGTTCGTAGGAGACCGGATTAATACGGACATCAGACCTGCGATAAAAGTCGGTATGCGGGCCGTGATGAAAACCGCTCATACCAACAAAGGAAAGAAAATCCCCGAGGGCGCCGGGAAAATAAATCACATCTCAGAACTCCCGGAGTTGATAGAAAAAATCAACGCACAGGCAGTATCAAACTGACCCGCCATTTCTGCGCAACCTGTCCTGAGCAGAGTCGAAGGAACAGAAATCTATGAAAAAGGCCGGGCAAAACAAATCCGGCCAAATGTAAATAAGTTTTTGGTTTTCTCCTGTTTCGAAGTCTAATTGCGTTTCCGCACTATATAAACAGTCATTGGGCGAATCTCTTCGGTGAAAGTAATTCCAAACTGTTCTTTAAACCACTTTTTAGCAATTTCAATGGATTCCTCACCACCCCAAAAAGGCGATGCACTGCTAACGGCAACACTGTCAGCAGGTTGCCCCTTGGCGGGTTCAGAAGGCAGGCCGGTCTCATCAATAATAGTTATTTTATCCGCATTCAAATCATTGTCCTGCCAGTAAGCGAAGCTGTCAAAAAGATGTTTTATCGAGTGAGGGCTGCTTGTTGGATCCATTCCCGGGTATGAGGGCGAACGGGGTGGTTTTGCAACTGGAGCTTTTACCTGCCGCCACGGTTTTAGAGGACGTCCGTCGTAGTGAGCGACCCACACCTTTCTGTCTTCGGTAATCTCGATGATTTCAAGTCCCAGTGTGTTGAGGACAAAATCGGCACGCTGGAGTTGAGTAAACTTGTTGCTGGTGATTAGGTCATGGTTGAGCTTGATTTCCTGCAATTCCTCAGGGATGCGCAACGAACCACTTATTCGGAACTCCCGGCGAAGGAAATCACCAAGAGAAGATTGGATAGGCAGCACCCAAAGTCGAGTCGTATCGGTTATATCAGGTAGGCGGCCAGGTGAATATGCTTGGATTTCTTCATCGCTTTCGCGGGGTAGGAGTTCCATTGTTTCAGGTAACGGATTCTGCTGATAATAAGCGGCGATCTTGCGCAAATGAAGGTGCCACTTCTCAAATCTCGGGGCAATGTGCCAGCTGTATTCTTTCTTCGCTGTCTCTGGAGGTAAATATGCACGGATATCCACGGGGATATTCTGATTATAGGTAAAGACCCCATGCCGCCACTGTCTCCATTGCCCCTCTTCAAAGATGTATGAATTACTTTCCGACATTAAATTCGTTTGAGAATCGAGCCAAATGTCCTTCCGTTTTTTATCTCTTTCAACTCTCAATCCTTTATCCTGTTGGTTGCCAATAAGACGGGTGCCCAAATCGGTCATTTTAATGCCGCGTTTCTTCAGGGATTCCAGATTATCAGTCATAGATTGAAATTTCATAGAAAGCAGGCGTGGGGGAGTGGATTTATCGATGTAAAGGGTGTCTTTATGAGCCTGATATTCGTAGCGTCTGTCTCCATCGTCCCAGACTGTTATTGGACCCTGACGGTCGTATATTCGATATTCATTTTTCTCTGTGAACCACTCCCATATATCAATGGGATGATGTTTTGAGTTATCCAGAGGTTCATCGAGTACAGAGGTGTGCCTTGGATGAACATTTGTGGTCCATCCTGAGACATGAACAGTGTTGACGTTTTGCAGAGCTTTTATTGCAGCGGCATAAACAGTTGAGGTACCATCAATCGCCCCGCCGAAATAGCCTATTGCAGCCAATGTCGCAATCACTATCACCGCGGCAGCGGTAATTTTTGTTATTGGGCTTTTCATAATTGATCTTCCTATTTTAAATATCCTAATAGAGCGTGTAGTTTGCTCGTCGGACATTTGTGATTTGTAGATTCGAATTTCTTTCTCATGGGTAGATTTCCATTTATCAAAATCGAACTTTGGTTTCTCGCGGCTGATAGTTTGCGAGATAAGTTCGTCTAATTTTTTATTATTCTCTGGAGCTTTCATATTCGGTTCTCCGGAAAACCATTATGCTTTAAGTATTTTGCCATTTTTCGTTTTGCCCTTGTTAGTCTGCCGTTGATAGTCGGCCCCGAAATCCCCAATACAGTGCTAATCTCTTCATAAGACAGGCCGTTGTAGTACCGTAAAACTATCAATTCTTTAGCGGAGACGGGCAACTGCTCAATAGCTCGGCGAATCAATCTGCTATTTTCATCATGGTTGTTGTTCCGGGCTGCTTGTGAAAAGTCATCGGTATTGATTTGCCTAACTTTGGTTGCAACCATATCTTTGGCAACGTTCCTGCAAATCGCCGCCAGCCACGGGGCAAATCTCGTTTGCTGCTTCAGCTTTCTCAAACTTACGAGCGCCCGGGCGAAGCTTTCCTGAGCGGCATCCTCGGCAAGCTGATGGTCGCCCAGAACCGAGTACCCGACCGCCACCATGGCAGCGTAATACCGCTGGCACAATTTACCAAAGCTCTCGATATCACCATTAAAAGCAGCTTCAACTAATTTTGTTTCTGATTTGTCCGGCACGTTCTAAAAGGTTAACCTCCAAATCTTATATTGCTGATTCAGCATTCATTATATTGTCTGATTTTACACCCAAAATAAGCGCAAAAAATATATGTTTTATTCTTATATTACATATCTCAGCAGCAAAGTCACTATCGTAAAAAGCCGATTTTTGTACCATTGGCTCCGTTCATTGTTTATAATTGCCCTAAGTGCTGAGAATTTGATAAGGAATTTTGTATATGGGTATGAGTAGTGCGGCTTTTCAAAAGTGTATAAACCTGGGTTGCGGGGCACAGTTCGACTGCGGACAGGCGATGTTTAAGTGCCCGCAGTGTGGAGAATTGCTGGATATACTTTATAACTGGGACAAAATTGAGATTCCCGGTAAATTAAGCGAATTTGCAAAAAGGTGGGCGAGCAGGGACAACCGGCTGGATTTGTCCGGTGTGTGGCGGTTCCGTGAGCTGTTGAGCTTCTGTGAGGATAAATATAAAGTAACCATCAGCGAAGGGCAAACTATCCTGCAGCAGAACGATACTGTGGCTGAATATGTCGACATGAAACCAGGGCGTCTGTTTCTGCAATATGAAGGGCTGAATCCGTCCGGCTCGTTCAAAGATAACGGGATG
>JABMRO010000238.1 GCA_013202635.1 Planctomycetota bacterium | reverse complement strand
TTTTGAGCTGAAAAATGGGTCTGGATTTTATCTTTAGGGGTTCATAAGTAGTACCTATGACCCCGGCAAGTAAGCCGATTTTGAGATTACCCTCCCATAGCGGGGGAGGGTTTCGAACCTACGACCTATCAGATCTTTGTGTCGGGGTCTGGGTGGCAGCCAGCTTCTTACGCCCCCCTTTGTCGTCAAAACTCAGATTGGTTCAGAAGCAGAAGAATTTGTTGCAGCTCGCAAGCGAGCTCATCGCCAACTCAATAAGATCAACAAGACCATCAACAACCTGCTAGATAACATAACTTCCACTAACCGTGAGCTCGTAGATCAGCGCTTGACTGAGTTGAAACAGCAGAAGCAACAGTTCGAAGCCAGACTCGAGGAGCTCGACCGGCTGTCGTTCTCGCAGAACCAAATCAATAGCATAGTATCGGATTCAATGAAGTTCTTAGCCAGTCTCGAATTCGTACTCCGCGAGGGTATATCTCAGGAAAAACTGGTTGGCCTGCGGCGATGTATCGAAAAGATTTCGATTAACAAACCAGACGGTACTGTAAAACTGACAGTGCGTTCGGTTCCAGTTGGAAACCTCGAAGGCACTAAAGAATGTCAAGTATCTCTTTGATTGTACTATGTAGCTGTATTTACCTTTATGTTTGCGGTTTTTATAACATAACTTCGCGATAGCTATAGAACTCTATATATTTGTGTTTTTCATTCCTTGTTTTATTCTTGTACTTAGAGCGATATAATTACTATAGCAAAAGAGTGTGGCAAGCTGGTTTAACCTATTGAAGGAATAATAGCAAATGGCTGAAAGCCGACAAATCATTCATGTTGATATGGATGCGTTCTATGACTGCCTGTGACATAGGCATTGCGCTGTGAACTCCAAACTTACGTGCTTCATATGATGCAGCACTAACCACCCCTCGTTGTTTGGGATCACCGCCGACAATTACTGCCTTTCCAATCAGATCAGGATCATCAAGCTGTTCTACTGTATAAATTCTCCTGATGTGTTGTTGTTATGAGTGTTAAAAAACGATCGCTGGGATTGAGCGGTATGTTAATCTGATCAGATTCAAAAGGATCTGTGCCCAGCTCTCGGGAATAGTTTATCCGTCCATCCACCAGCACCCAAAAGGTTACCTTCACCTGAGCGTAATCTTTTTCTTCTTGAATATCTGCTAACGTCTCCGAGATACCACAGTGGGCCCGGAAGCGAGAAATCAAAATGTTCGACATGCTCGCACGGATGCTATCCAGATCAAAGGTGATTCCTACATTTGCACAGGCGCCAATTGAGGGGTGCTCTGGTGTTTCATAGCGGTGTCCCGCCAAGCGTCCTGCATGAACCTTCCGATCGTCAAACACAGCCCCGCATACAATCCCATCATAGTATGTCCCGTGAGTGTCCGGGCAATCCTGGAACAACAGACCGGTAGAGGTAATGGTTGATTGTTCACTACCGTCAGGAACAAAAATCCCGTCAATGAACGGAAGCTTCTCAATACCGATAAATCCTGATCCGGCCCTATATACGCCCTTATTAAATGGGCGACGGAGGATAGTCGCCCTGAATGTAAAACTGGTATAATCTTTCGTAGGATCCAACGCCCGACCTTGTACGCCCGTTCCAAAACCATTACCTCCTCCCACGACATCAGCCAAATCCAGACGCTTTCCCGGTATACCGAAACAACTGCCAGCCTTGGGCATATGACGCACGAATAGATTAGGACGATCGTCCAGTGATTTAAGCCCGATGCGGCCAGCTTGATCTACATGCGCAGCTTGCCCTTCTGTAGCAACTTGGGAGGAGGTCGCATCGCCCACGCCCACGTTACCTTCGAACACATGAACCTCAGTACCATCTGTCTGTCCAGTTGACAATCCAAACTCTGTACCATAATCGACAACCATTGCCCAGGGGGTTTGCACTGTAAAGCCCACAGCCTGAGAGGGAACATCAGCCGTCATTGATCCATTTTCCAAGGCCATTTTATTAGAGGACTGTAGCTCGAACGTACAAGGCGCCTGGATAAGCACCTGGGTGCCCTGCTTGAAGGTCAGTTGAGCATAACCCTGTTCGAGTGTCATTGAGCCACGACGTAACTGAGGTTCTTGCCGAGGAACATGCCACACGGCGTGGGAGGAGTCGTCTAATGTGGCCACCACCCGATGAGTAAACCAATAGTGAATCCCGCCCAATATGACAAGGACAAAAACACCACAAATGGCTGTCCTTACGCCAATCGTGACAACCCGTTTCAGCAGGATATCCAATTTCGTTGCACAAGCCTGGCAGGCAGCATAGAGATTGAAAGAAGCCCTTGGGAGTGAAAACTGTGACCTGTTCAATTCCTCCTGCTCAACCAAAAAGGCATGTAATTGTTGCTCTGCCCGTGCCTTGATTTGATGCACCTTATCGGCATCCGGCTTTTCTGGTTTCATAATGGATTCCGTGGAGACCCGATCCGTGTCGGAGAGATCCACGTTGGCTCCGGTGTCTGCCGAGGTGGGGGCAACAAACCGTTCAATTGACTCCTTAAAATCTTCTTCCAGGAACTCATTACGAATACAGCTATTGAGAAGGCCATAGCGTGCAAACAGCCGGACGAAATCGGCATCTTCCAGAAGTCTGGAGCGCAACTCATCGGCCTGCTCAGGGGTCAGTCGCTCATCCATATACAGGTGTATTAGTTTTACAGGATCCGTCATGTCGCTTTCCAAAGAATGTCAGTCTTCTTTTGTACACAGTTCGCCAGCGCTTCACGCACGCGGCACAGTATGATATAAACCGCATTACTCGATAGGCCCAGTCGCTGGGAAATATCCCTAATTTCCATTTCCCGGAAATAGCGGAGCTTCAGGACATGCCTGGGCCGGTCGTTGAGTGACTCGATACACGTATGCAACGCCTTTTTGATGCCTTCCGATTCATCATGAATGACGTGGTAAGCACGTTCAATCCTCTGCAGAACCTTCTCGTCAAAAATGATCTGTTCTCGCCCCTGGGAGCGAAAATAATTCACCACCTCGTACCGGGCAATCCTGAGAATCCAGGGGAGCACCTCTCGGGATGGATCAAGACGATCATATTTCTCCGCAAAAATCACCGCAATATTTTGAATAATATCCTCGGAATCGTGATAATTCAGGATCATCGAACGGACATAGGCAGAGACTGTGGGCAATATCTGCATCCACAAGGCAGCAGGGTTGCGTGGTCCTTTTGGGTTTTCCGATTTTTCCTGTTCCATTTCAATAGAATAACCGAGAAGAGGGCCAAATTCTTTCATCCGGCCAACGGCTCCGGCACCTGGCAGGTGTTGTATGATGCGGAGAATCTCTATGTTCTCGTGGACGTTACCGACGACAGTCTGCACAATGATTCGGATGGTGCCTGGCAGGATGACAGCGTGGAGATATATTTCGACGGTGGTAACACCAAGTTAGACACCCCGCTGGCAGGAGACGACCACCAGTATACGTTTGGGTGGGCAACGGACGAAATACAGGGAACCAACATTGATGGAGCTACCGAAGGTATTGAACAAGCTCAGGTGGACACCGGTACAGGCTGGCGTATTGAGGTAAAGATGCCCTGGATGTCGATATGGGGTGTAGTGCCCAAGGCCGGTGACTTGGTCGGCATTGACTGTTACTACAATGACGACGACGACGGCGGTGATTCGCGTGAAAATAAGATGCTCTCATTTTCCGTCGTAGAAGGCTGGAATGATGCCTCTCAATGGGCCACGGCTATCTTGGCAGCTGTCGAAGTTGAAAAAACCGTGTTGTTTGCAGAGGATTTCGAAGGCCTGGCTTTGGGTCCGAACGTTGATGAGGCACTTGCCGGCGATGCAGTTTGGACTGACACGCCGCCGGAAGGTTGGATCGTTGACGAAAGTGGTATTCCCGGGATTGGCATGGACGTAACCGACGGTGTTACCGAATGGGCAGGATGGGCCTTTGCCGACAAGGCGTGGTGGATAGAAGCCGCCGAGGACCAGGACCGTTCTCTTTTCGAGCTGGCAAGCGGTATTGTTGCTGTAGCCGATCCGGATGAGTGGGATGACGACGAACGTCTGCCGATACCTATTTCCGCGGACCCCTATGATACCTGGCTTACAACACCTGCAATTAAGATCGCCGGTGCTGAGGCTGGTACGCTTGAGCTCAAGTTTGATTCGAGCTGGCGTCCGGAGTTTGATGACAACTTGCACCAGACGGCAAATATAACTGCTTCCTTCGATGGCGGAGAACCTGTCGTGGTGATGTTGTGGGAATCCGATGAAGCAAGTGAGAACTACAAGCCCTACGCTACAAATGAAACTGTCATTGTCAATCTGGACAATCCAGAAGGGGCTAAGAAGGTTGTTTTGACGTTTGGTTTGTTCGACGCCGGTAATGACTGGTGGTGGGCAATTGACAATTTGGAAGTCAGCGGTGTTGTTCCAGATCAGGAGCCGGTTGACCCTGGTACCGATGGCCTGGTGGCGTACTACGCACTTGATGGCGATCCTAATGATAGCTCCGGCAACGGCATTGACGGTACAATTGGCAACGCCGACACCGGTGGTCTGGGACTGGACGGCTCGGTTTGGGTTGACGACCCGGTATTTGGTACCGTTATCAGTTTTAATGGCACTGCCGAAGGTGCTTTTGTTCGCGCCGGCGACATTCCTCAAATGACACTGACCAACGACTTTACCTGGGCCTTTTGGGCGAAACACAGCGCTGAAAACACGGCTGACAACGATATTATTCTCGGTAATCGGTACAACGAGGATGGTGTCGATTTTGTGCCGCGGCAGTTCATTAAGTTCACACCGACTAAATTCGAGTGGCACATGAATGGCAACGGCGACGACAACCTGGATTATGACGACATTCCCGCCGATGTTTGGCTTCACCATGCGGTAGTGAAAACCGCAGATCAGTTGACTTATTACCGCAATGGCGTTGAAGGCATCTCAGGGACGTTCACACAACCCATGGGCTTTCCTCAGCCACTTTACTTTGGCGGTGACAACACGGCTGCTGAAGGAGAGAATTGGAGCGGATTGATGAGTGACGTGGGTATCTACGACAGGGCTTTGTCTGAAGCTGAGGTTCGTTACCTTGCAGGTCAACGGGCGACACCTGTTGATCCCGGCGACGATGGTCTGGTTGCGTTCTACGCATTTGAGAACGACGCGAATGATAGTTCAGGCAACGGGCTTAATGGTACTTTGGTTGGAGATGCGAAATTTGCAGAAGGCCCGGCCGGCTATGGCATGGCGCTGGATCTCGATGGTGATGGCGACTACGTGGATTGTGGGCTCGATCCGAAGTTTGATATCACAGAGCAGATCACTTTCACGTACTGGATTAAAGCTGTTGCATTGGACAAGGGTTGGAACACTGTCCTCTCCAGGGGTGACGACTCCTGGCGGTCGTCGAGGGCAGGCACCGAAAACTCCATGGAGGCCGCTGTGGGCGGCACCTCAGGAAACTACGTCCTTGGGGCAACGCTTGTGGACGATGACAAGTGGCACCATGTCGGGGCCGTGTACGATGGCGAGACTTTTTCCCTGTATGTCGATGGTGAGCTGGACGTATCTGAAGAATCCACTGGAAGTATCACCGTCAGCAGCTATCCTCTGTATATCGGCAACAATTCTCAAAATACAGATCGCGAATGGACAGGCCTCATTGATGAGGTTGTGATTTTCAACAGGTCTTTGTCAACGGGTGAGATTCGTTACCTTGCCGGTAAACGGGCGATGGATGATGTTCTTGGCCCTGATGTCACCGGGCCTGGCGATATCGTCCAGGGTGTTCCGGATGAAGCAAGAGATGGTGACGTTGCTGGTTGGCCTGATGGAGAAACGCCTGACTTGGCGGCTGATGATGACATCGGGACGAAGTTTCTGCACTTCAAAGGTGAATTGGAACCCACCGGAATCCAGGTTGAGCCGGCTTCTGGTGCAAGTGTTGTTACGGGACTGACTTTTACCACAGCCAACGACTCTCCAGAGCGTGACCCCATTTCATATGAACTTTCGGGTTCAAATGAGAGTATTGATGGGCCGTATGAGTTGATTGCCAGTGGTGATATTGTCGATTTCGCCCAGGAAGATGCGTGGCCTCGCTTCACGATGAACGCAACACCGATTTCGTTTGAGAATGGCGTGGCATACAAGTACTACCAGGTTATGTTCCCTGCTGTCAGGGATCCCGGCGGTGCCAACAGTATGCAGATTGCCGAAGTTGAACTGCGAGTCAGTAAATTTTAATGGCTTGAATTAATGAAGGTCTGAATTAGTTTGCAGAAATGCGATCCAGGCTACGAAGATTTGCACGGGGCCTATACTGATTTGATTCGGTATGGGCCCCGGTTGTTTAAGGGCATTGCAAACAAACTCCAGGTAAGCCACTAAAAAGTCAGACTGCCTCAGGATTTTCTGTAGCCCCCCATTTTGTTATAGAGGTTGAGTCTTCTACAATGGCCAATCTCAAGCCGAAGGGGCTTCTGAGAAGGGTTCAAGACAAGGTCGTCGATTCTACGAGCGTAAAATACCTATGAAGGTGACTCTGTTAAATTTTGACACCCGATAAAACATAGAAATATTAAGACCAGTGTTATCCTCAACAACAACCTCATATATAAAATATAACTTATCTTCATCGAACGATAAAATCTGGGAGAATATAGGTGATGGAGATCTGGCTTATCCATATGTCGACAATCAACTTATATTCCACAGAAATGTTGAAAGCAGCAGCATATTGTAACTCGATGCTACATTCGGCAATATCAGACAGGAATCACCCTGTCTATAATAGTGTCAATAGTTTGGGCTTTGACACAAATGCTTGGCTTTTTTTGTATTTTTTTTGCGGTATGGCATGTTTAAGCTGCCGTAGTACTGTTGAAATTGAGATGAAATTATGTTATTATGAGGCCTGAAGATTACACTTTATGTCTCAAAAACTGCTTTTATATCTAACTTTTGTTATCTTTGTGCCTGGTCTGGTTCTGACAGATACAACCATCGCACAACCAGCGAACCTTTATGCCCGCTGGCCGCTCAATGAAGGTGAGGGCGAGATGGTATTTGACATTTCCGGCAACGACTTGCACGGGATGATTCACAATGCCGACAATGGCCTTGGACTTGATGGCTCAGTTTGGGTCGAAGACCCGGTCCGTGGCACCGTAATTAGTTTTAACGGCACGGCGGACAGTGCTTTTGTTCGCGCCGGCGAAATTCCTCAAATG
>JABMRO010000237.1 GCA_013202635.1 Planctomycetota bacterium | reverse complement strand
TTGCTCCTGAGCTGGATTTTAATCATACTCCAAGGAAAACACCTTTTGATGTTGGTGCTTATGAATCTGAAGGAAATGCGGAAAATCCCGGCTGGCATATACAAATGGGAATTAAAGGTAATCGCTGAATCGATAAGTAAAGATTATGACCGGAGATGAGAAAATGAAGGAGTTGCCAAAAACACGACGTGACTTTATGAAAACCACCGCGGCAGGCGCTGCAGGAATCATTCTTGCAAAGCCAAAGATACTCTCGGCGCAGGCATCCGGCTCAATCAGGATTGAAGAACCTTTTCACGGGGCGGTAATAAACAGAAGACACGGAAAGCAGGTCAGTGGAGGTTTGAAAATCAAGGTATCCGGACAGACCCCTCTTAATGGCCGGGTTATTGTGAACGGTTCGCCTGCTCGAAGGGATGGCACAAAATTCATCTCGGAAATTATTCTCCGTCAAAAGCAGACGGAAATTGTTGCGGCCTCTGAGAATAACTTCGGCAGGCATGAGCATCGCGTGCAAGTAATTTGGGACAGGCATTCTGTGCCCCGTTATAGATTCTCGATTGATGATAACAGCTTCTTCTTGCGCGATATCGCTAAGAATAATTATGCATCCCTGTTCGACTGCTTTTATCTGAAGAATCTTCGGGAACTCCATTCGAAATACGGCACGCGCTTTGTCCTTAACATCTATTATACAACCGAAGATGGATTTGAATTACCCCAGTTCCCGGACCGTTATAAAGGCCAGTGGCGGGACAATTCCGATTGGCTCAAGCTTGCCTTCCACGCCTATGCAAATAAGCCTGACCGTCCTTATCAGAATGCACCGGCGTCGAAGTTGATAGCTGATTTTGACAGGGTGGCCGAGCAGATAATTCGCTTTGCTTCTGAGCAGACCTATTCACCGCCTACGGTTATACACTGGGGAATGGTACGGCCTGAAGCGCTAAAGCCTCTCTATGAACGAGGGGTACGCGTGCTGAGCGGCTATTTCCGCCGTCAGGGCGGCGTATGGGATGTTAATTATCTGATAGATGATGTCCGCTCCGAATATATGTCACGCCATGACGCCCTTATGGATTTCGAAAGCGGCATAGTTTTTTCCAGAGTTGACATCGTCTGCAACAGCACACCCGTTGAGCGCATTATACCGACTCTTGAACCGCTCACCAAAGACCCCAACCAGGCGGAAATTATGGATATCTTTACCCATGAGCAGTACTTCTGGCCGTTTTATTCCAACTATCTTCCCGACCACTTCAAAAGACTCGATGTGGCCGTCCGCTGGCTTACTGAAAATGGATACAAGCCGGTCTTTTTCCACGAGGGTTTCCTTGGCGGGCAAGTTTGAAGAAACTCTGGTTCAGGCAAATCCGCCCGGTACATTCAGTCTCTCTTGAATTCGATGCATGAAATTGACCTGTTCGGCAGGGTTATTTTCAACCTGTTGCCCTCGAAGAATATATCTCTTTGAGTTATCCGGCCAATCTGTCTTGGTCCATTGGGTTCAGGCTCGTCGTTAAGGCGCCCTTCCATAAAATGATGTACGGCACGGCCCTCGAAGCGGCCTAAAGCAGAAATATCGACTGTGACATCTATCGATTTTTCGAAGCTCCTGTTGATGGCATGAAAATAAACAAGTCTTTCATCTGCCGTAGCTAATGCATCAACGTAGGCGACCTTTCTTTTTGGCCCGATACCGCCCATTCGATATAGCTGTTTATATGTTGGCACGTTCCTGCTCTCGAGAACAAGCAATTTCTCTCCGTGGTGCTTTGAGTAGAACATGGTCACCTGCCCGGTAGGCATATAGAAAGGTGAAATCTTAGCTTCGACATCGGCTTTGATAGCATGAATTCCCCATGAGTTACCTACAAGCATAGATTGGCAGCCTAATTCAATCACATCCGCCGCCCGCATAAAAGCGTGAAGGTATCCGGCCGCACCAAGGGCCTTGGCGAAGCTCGAATTCAAGGCGGGTCTTGGCCCATTGTACCTCCACCAGCCGTTCCAATTCCATTCGGTTACGGCTGCCTTGTAGCCAAGTCTTCGCGCAGTATTTATACCGGGATGGTTAATAATAGACTCACCATTGTCGTCAAACCATGTTACGGCAACCCATGCACGCCAGATTTCCTCGGCGGAAAGCTCCTCTATCGGGACTTCTCTGTTGTTTTCAACAACTTTCGTAATGGCCCATGGTGTATAGAAATGCGTGGCAAAATATAATACTTTGTCCGCTGTTTGCTTATGTACCTGCTCGAAAATCCCCGACATGTCGCCATCGTGTCCATCGACAATAAATTCAATGGAAGGATCTACCGACCGCATCGCTTCAATGTATGAGTTCAAACACTCGGCATAAAACTGAGGTGCCGCTTTGGGCATCATCTCCTTTAAATTCTTTATGAAAGCCCATGTTTCGTTACCGATTTGAAAATATTTAACCTTATAGGGTCTGGCTCGGCCATTGTTGGCCCGCAGGGCAGGCCAATCGTATATCCCCTCCGGCAGATTTGCTCCAACTGGCGCATTGCAGTATGCAACCAATGCTGCCGCATGCGTGGCGGCTTGTTTCAGCGGCTTCTTCTTGAGCAGAGCATCCCGAAAATTCACCACCACGATAGCCTCTGCGCCGACTTCTTCGCAAAATTGAAGGAACTCATCATAACCAAAGTTATTACTTACCTTGTGTCCGCGATGGCCGGTGCTGATAGGTCGCTGAGATGTTCGGTTTGGTATGTTGTCAATCATATCTCGCCAATCCATGAAATCCACATCGGTCCCGCCGGGAAATCTAATTACTGGTATTTCCATTTCCGCCAACAGCTTCAATACCCCGGCCTGCAGTTTCCGGGTCCCGGGAATTAGCCCTCCCTCAACCCCTATCTCTCCCCAGCTCGGTCTTTCCATAAACTGGCCGAAGATACGCGGATTAATCTTGTGGATAACTTTTCTTTTTATACTAAACGTAATGTCGGCTGAATCTTTTTTTTGTTCCGAGGACGCGATTACCTGTGATTGGCATAAAACAAGGATAAAACATATAGTGACTAACTTTGCTGCGTTAAATCTGATTTTGTCGATTATTAGCATAGTGTATTCCTTTTCTGAAGTTGGCTTTTCCCGCTCTTACTATTGCTGCTTCGGAGTACTAAAGGTCGGCAGGGAAATTTACTTATTTGCCATCCATTCGGGCCATTCCGGCAGCGGGTCCGCCATAAGGTATTCTTTGTGCCACTTCAAATCCCACAGGCTTTTCAATCTCACCCTGCTAACGGATGCGTCCATGAAGCAGACGTTGATTGTGTACGCATGTTGGTCCATGCAATAACGGCCAAATCCTGTATTATGTCGTATATCCTCGTCAGGCGGGGCCGGGTCGCTTCGGCTAACCGGACCACCTCCCCAGCGCCAGCACTCTAAAAACATAGGAATCTGGGCGGCCTGCCTTTGGGCAATCTTTCGCCAGGCCCTCCGGTCCGCTTCCGGCAATCCCCATATAGTTGTCACGCCCGGACGTAAATCATAGCACCAGTTATTGATTCCATAACTGTTCTTGTGAATTTTCCCGTCGATTTCACAGTTCCACGCCATTTGAGCAGGAATTGTTTCCCCCTCCTCCTCGGTTTTCCGGGTATTCGGACATAACCGACTCTTCTCACCGCCTTTTTCGTAGTAGGGCATCAATGGAACAATCCATGTCCCGCCGCCCGGTGTAGCTGATGTATTCCACACCATGAACTTGCTGTCATTGTCATGGGCATAGAGATAGAATATCTTACCCCATTGGTTAAGGTTCGACTTGCAGACAACGCCCCGGGCCTGGTCTCTCGCTCTTCTCAGGGCCGGCATCAATATCGCCATCAGCAAAGCGATAATGGCGATTACCACCAGAAGTTCAATCAAAGTAAACCCCGTGAGAAACCTTCCTCCTTTCCGATCAGGACGCTTAATTTCTAACGGAGTAAATCCCTTTCCTCTGTGCATGATACCACCCCTTCGAAATATTATTTCATCTGGATTTTATCATATACACATCATGGAAATACTCCTGCATGCTGTAAACCCTATCATATCATAACATCCATTAAGTTTCAATAATTCTTGTATTGGCAATACTTCTCCGGATGATGTATAATTTGGTTAGCTGTAGATGATTTAATAGTGTAAGGAAATTTTGCCAACAGGCAAAACAGTTCCATTTTTTTGAGGTAATAAATGTAATGTTAAGTGGTCAGGCATCAACATTTTTGTTTACTATTCCAATTTTCCTTATCTCTCTGACAGTTCATGAATACGCCCATGGCTGGATGGCCTATAGATATGGTGATGATACAGCGGCAAGAATGGGGCGATTGACGTTGAATCCCCTGGCTCATATCAGTTTGTTTGGTACGATTATCCTTCCGCTTCTGGTGCGTTTTGGTTGGGCAAAGCCTGTGCCGGTCAACTTTTCAATCCTTAGCAAAAGGCAAATCTTTATGGTGGCTGCTGCCGGACCTCTTGCAAATATATCGCTGGCTATTATTCTGGCTGTTGCTTTCCATTTACTTCATTTATCGGCAACGTCGCTCTTGGGAAATTTCGTTTTGCTGGCTATACTTTTCAATATTCTTTTGGCTGTGTTCAACCTTATTCCAATTCCCCCTCTTGATGGCTCAAGAATGGTTTATGCCAGGTTGAAATCTCCCGAGGCCATCAATATGTATAGAAACTTCTCTCGATTTGGAATGTTTATCCTTATAGGATTTCTATTTCTTGGAGGACTTCAGAGAGTAATTTTGCCGCTTGTTGCCCTGTTTTACTCTTTACTTGGATTACCTCTACCTGCCTTGACTATTGAAAATATTAAAGCTGGCGGCGAGAATGAATAAAGCAAGTATATGAACGAAAAAGAAAAGGGGCGGTTATGGTACGTTCAAGAAGCAAGTATGGCGAAAATGCTCATTTCGAAAAGCCCACAAAGTCTCATAGAGCGGTATTACATGGCGGTACTATTATTAACCTCCTCTTTGCTCTGATTTTTCTTGGTCTTATAGGCTTCGGCGTTTGGTGGATTATCAAGAGCTTCGGACAGGCGGGAGAGCAATATACTCAGACAATGATAAAAACCAAATACACCGCTGAGACTGTCACATGCCAGACAAACCTGCGAACAATCGCTCAGAATATACAAATATATGCTCTCAGCAATGAAGGTTTTCCACCCTCACTTCAGGCTTTAATTGAATGGAGCGGAAGTACGCAGTTATTTAAATGTCCCTCTCCTGACGCCGGGGAATATGTTTATATTCCCGGTCAAAATGGCGGTTTGTCGCCTGCGAATGTTCTTCTGTACGAGTCGAAGCCGGTTCATGATGGCCGATGTAGTGTATTGCGGCTGGGTGGGCAGATTGAATTGCTCACTCCAGAAGAGCTTCAGCAGGCCCTGGCCCAGACACAGGCCTCGCTGAGATAATCCGACAGTGTGAGAAATTTGCCCCTGTTTTCTTTACTGCGGTTTATTTTGTCTGGCCGGTATTTTCTTGCTTCAGTGAC
>JABMRO010000236.1 GCA_013202635.1 Planctomycetota bacterium | reverse complement strand
TACGGAATACCCCGTTCGCTCATGGTGATAGTGACCTGGTGCAGGGCTTCCGGTAGATTAGTCCAAAAGTCCCAGTTATTGCGTGCACTGCGTAGGTTGGTCTTGGGGTCTCGCTTTACAGCATGGTTGAGGTCGGGAAATTTAAGCGGGTCGCGAAGGAAAAATACCGGGGTGTTGTTGCCTACCAGATCCCAGTTACCTTCCTCGGTATAGAACTTGATTGCGAAACCGCGGATATCACGTTCGGCATCGGCTGCCCCACGCTCACCAGCCACCGTGGAAAATCGGATGAACAACTCGGTCTTCTTGCCAACCTCGGAGAAAATCTTCGCTTTGGTGTACCTGGTAATGTCATGCGTAACGGTAAAGGTTCCGTAGGCGCCAGAGCCCTTGGCGTGCATGCGACGTTCGGGGATCACCTCCCGGTCGAAGTGAGCGAGCTTCTCCAGGAACCAAGCATCCTGAAGCAGTTGTGGGCCACGAGGCCCTGCGGTCATCACATTCTGGTTGTCGGGAACCGGTGCCCCAACGTTGTTGGTAAGTTTCTTATTCATAATTTTGTCTCCTTATTGTTAGATGTCATTGTTTTGGATTTCTTCTTGCCGACACATCGGAGGCAGACACCTTGTATTTCCACATGTGTCATTTCCACTTGACCAAAGGACTTCACGGATGGCGGCACTTTCAGACCATCAAACTCCTTGCTGTAGAAGTCCCGTGTCATACCACATACTGAGCAGATGAAATGATGATGAGATTTCATGTTTGCATCGAACCTTGTTTTTCCCCGAGACGGTCCGAGAGTGCTGATCAAACCGAGGTCAAGAAGCAACCAGAGTGTCCAATACACCGTGTCCAGCGATATGGTGGGAATCCTCTTGCGAACGCTTGTGTAGATCATATCTGCATCCGGGTGATCTAAGGATTTAGCTAATTCCTGAAAGATCTCTATACGCTGATGAGTCAGCTTCACACCAGATTGTCTAAGACCCTCCTTAAAGCGATTTACCCTTTGAGTCAGTTCTTCGGTAGAGATTTTCATCGATCATCCTAATTAGTAATTCATTCTTAGATAGGAATTGTACTCGATGTAGCCCTTGTGTCAAGCTGCTTTTTCGAGAATTCTTATGAACATGTAGTCAAAGGAATCCTTCTTTGCATGAATGACAAGTTATACAGCATTTCTACCAGAGGCCAGCATGAGGTGCCTTATAGGCACATAGATATGAGCAGAAGCCCTGTGAGGGATGTAGTACATAAAAACAGTGCCGAACCGCAGGTAGAAATGCGGTTAGCATATCAGGGCAACCACGTGGGATTGCCCCTACTGGTGGATATTGCCGGGCTTTTTACATGAGATTATATGATATCCTGAAAGATGATTGTTGAAGTTTTATTGTTTGTAATTTATTATATTTGGTGGTTAAGCTGATGTGAAGAAAGTTTATTTACGTTCGATATTTCTTGTTTAAGGAGTCTAAGAGATGAATCGTAAGAAGAGACGTTTGAGTGCAACAATGGTTTTGGTAGTTTTTGGTGTTTTGCTGCTTATAAGTACCGGTTCGGTTTTTGCTGATGTTAAGCTGCCGGCTGTGATAGGTGATAATATGGTTTTGCAGCGGGGTAAAAAGGTCTCTATCTGGGGCTGGGCAAAGCCGGGTGAGGAAGTTATGGCCGGTGTTAGCTGGCATAGTATGAAATGGGCTGTTATCGCGGACGAAGAAGGTAAGTGGATTTTTAGAATGAATCCGCCAAAAGCAGGCGGGCCTTATGAAATGACTATCAGCGGCAAGAATATGATAAAGATTAAAAATATTATGGTCGGTGAGGTCTGGGTCTGTTCGGGCCAGTCGAATATGCAGTGGTCGGTACAGGCGTCGAATAATGCCAAGGAGGAAATTTTAGCGGCTAAGTATCCGAATATTCGGTTGTTTTCGGTTAAGCGGACGATTGCGACTGAGCCGCAATCGGATTGTGAAGGAAGCTGGTCATTGTGCAGCCCGGAAACTGTTCCCGGTTTTACAGCAGTTGGCTATTTCTTCGGCCGGGAGCTGTATAAAGAGCTTGATGTGCCGATTGGTTTAATTCATACATCGTGGGGCGGCACTCCATCTGAGGCGTGGACCAGACGAGGGGCACTTGAGAAGGTGCCGGATGCGGCACCTATTTTAAAGCGGTATGATGATGTGGTTGCAAATTATCCGCAGATAAAGCAGGAATATGCCCAGAAATTGGTTCAATGGAAGGAGGCTGCTGAAAAGGCCAAAGCCGAAGGTAAGAGAGTACCACGAAGACCGGGTACGCCGTATGGGCCTGAGCATCCCCACGGGGCGGCAGGCTTGTATAATGCTATGATAGCTCCTCTGATTCCGTATGGAATTAATGGTGCTATATGGTATCAGGGTGAGTCGAATGCCGGCCGGGCTTATCAGTACCGGAAAATTTTTCCCGCAATGATAAAGAACTGGCGCGAAGACTGGGGGCAGGGAGATTTTAGTTTTCTTTTTGTGCAGTTGGCTAATTTTATGGATACCAAGCCCGAGCCGGTTGAGAGTGCATGGGCGGAGCTGCGTGAAGCTCAGTCGATGACACTGGATTTGCCGAATACGGGGATGGCGGTAATTATAGATATTGGAGAAGCAAAAGATATACATCCGAAAAACAAACAGGATGTTGGCAAGCGTTTGGCATTGTGGCCCCTGGCGAAGAACTATGGGAAAAATGTGGTCTATTCCGGGCCTCTCTTCAAAAGTATGAACATCGAGGGCAATAAGATTGTCCTGGAT
>JABMRO010000235.1 GCA_013202635.1 Planctomycetota bacterium | reverse complement strand
ATGCAAAATCAAGCTGGGCTATCTTACGATAAATCTCCAGTGCCTTATCTGCATCACCCTTTTCTTCATAAGCACACGCCAGATTATACCGTAATTCCTTTCCCGTTGCATCATTTTTTATTTCGTATGTTTCTATCGCATTGGTAAAAACATCAATCGCATCGGCCAGCCAGCCCTTCATAAAAAAGCAGTACCCAATCTTGTTCATCGACGCAATCTTCCGCCTCGGGTCTTTCTGCGCCTCCTGAAACAGGGGTATCGCCTCGTTATATTGCTTGCTCCTGAGCAATCGAACAGCATATTCATATTTCGGTGCAAGGTTGGTCGGATAGTTCTTCACGGTAAGGCGGTAATGTTCCAGCTCGACGTCGTTTAACTGCTTCGAGAGCTGTTCGATTGCCGTCTTGATATTCGCATCATCGGGCTTTTTCTCAAGGCAATCTTTCGCCTCCCTTATTTTCCGTCTCAGTTGTTTCATACTGATTTCGCCCGCCCGCTGTTTATAGCTGTAATCCTGCTTGGCTTTATAGGTACTTTCCAGCAGCGCTATGGCGTCATTTTCCGCCTGGTCCGTTTCCATCCCTGCCAGTGCATCTGCCATACCAAATATATTGACCGGAATGTTCGGATTCTGGGCCATCTTTTTCCGTGCATCCTCAACCGTCGTAACTCGATAATCCTCTGTCTTAACTACCCCCGCCTGTGCGTGAAGTTTCTCCTGCCCCTCCCGGTCCTTAATGGCCTTTCTGAAATCCCCCTCCTGGTCATATTTACCTCTGGACATCGTTAGTTCGGCCGATAAGTTCTTAAACTCGTCTGCTAACGCCCCATCCTCCGGCCTAAGTCTCGCCGCCCGCTGACAGGCGGCAACCGCTTTGTCGAATTGCCCCAAAGCCGCATAAGAATCCTTCAAAAGGATATATGTCTGGGCTGATGGCTTGTTGGATGCATTGTTGGTCTGAAAAACCAGGTTGGCTATCCAGCCCGCCGTTTTTTTATAACCGCCCGCCACCGCCGCCTTCAGCATCGCCTCGGCATACGGCAAATGCTCCGGGTCCTTCGCGAAAAGAGCCTCGGCGTTAAGCATCTGTTCGAGCGGCGTCTTGCCCCGCAAACCCTTCATCCTCTCGACCATCGAAGGCTTCTTGCCGCCTTTTCCCTGCCGCTGCAAAGCCAGTTCACAAAGCGGCAGGTGCCCCTCCTCAAGCGCATCAGGACTGTAACGCAGACCCTGCAGATACATATCAATCGCGTAATCGATATTATTTGCCTGGGCTACTGCACGGGCTTTCTCGAAAAAAGACTTGGCCCTGGCTAGGTCCTGATTATTTTCTTCCGCCATACTCTATACATACCAATTCGGTTTTCTTATACGTTATTTAAACGCCTTATGGTAATCTTCGGCTGAATTTTGTCAACAAATAAATACTTGTATAAAATCTCACCCTGTGCTATAAAAAGCCGCAAACGCATTATTCGGCGTCTGAAATATCCCAAAGCAATCTAAAATAACCGTTTGGGGAGAAACTAATATGGTAAATGCCCTTGAACAATATGATCCGCAGATTTATGAGCTTATGCGGCAGGAGGCGGCTCGCCAGAGTGGCTCAATTCGCCTGATACCGTCGGAGAACTATGTATCAAAGGCCGTAATGCTGGCCAGCGGAAGCTGCCTTACGAACAAATACGCCGAAGGCTACCCCGGCAAACGCTACTACGAAGGACAGCAGGTAACCGACCTTATAGAAAGAATGGCACGTGACCGGGTAACAAAAATATTCAAAGCCGACCACGCCAACGTCCAGCCCTATTCCGGCTCCGTTGCGAACCTTGCCGCCTACGCAGCCTTGATAAAGCCCGGCGATACTATTATGGGCATGTCCCTTATCCACGGCGGACATCTCACGCACGGCTGGAAGGTCTCCGTAACCAGCAAATTCTATCACTCCGTCCCATATCCCGTGGACCACGATACCGGCAGGCTGGACTTCGACTATATCGCCGACCTTGCCAAAAAGCACAAACCAAAGGTAATCGTCTCCGGCGCCACCGCCTATCCGCGGGAAATTGACTTCGAGAAATTTGGCCAGATAGCTAAGGATGTCAGTGCATACCACATCAGTGACATTGCCCACATTGCCGGCCTCGTCGTCGCCGGCATCCATAAAAGCCCCGTACCCTACGCCGACGTCGTCTCGACCACCTCGCATAAGACTCTTCGTGGCCCCCGCGGCGGAATGCTCCTGTGTAAGGCCGAGCACGCCGAGAAGGTCGATAAGGCCGTCTTCCCCGGCCTCCAGGGTGGCCCGCACATGCACACGCTCACCGCAATAGCCGTCGCGATGGCCGAAGCCGATACCCCGGAGTTTGTCGCTTATGCAAAGCAGGTGGTCAAAAACGCAAAGGCCCTGGCAAACAAACTGCTCGAATACGGTTTCAACCTCGTTTCCGGAGGGACAGACAACCACCTGATTCTAATCGACCTGAGAAACAAAAACATCCCGGGCAGAAAAGTTGCAAAGGCGCTCGACCGCGCCAGAATCGTTACCAATTACAATACCGTACCCGGCGACCCCGCTCCGCCGTCCAATCCCAGCGGTTTGCGGATAGGAACACCCGCCATTACAACCCGCGGAATGAAAGAGCCGGAAGCTGAGCAGGTTGCCGCCTTTATAAATAAGGTCGTTGAAAATATTGATAATGAGACAGTTATCGAAGAGGTTGGAAAGGAAGTGTTGCTCCTGTGCTCGCAGTTCACCGTCCCGGAACACTTTATTATAAATAATAAAACCCACAGATAAAAATAGTAGTAGGGTGCGATATTTCGCACCAATTCTGTATTGTAGGGTGAGGCTTACCCCACCATATTTTTTGTCATTGTGAATAACGAACTTTCCTAGGATGGGCTTAAGCCCATGCGGTTTTATATAAAGGAGTAACTATCGTGCCACAGGATGAGCAGGTACTTGTCGTCGAGCGAAAGGTTCTTGAGCGGGCCGGTTTGTTCCATGGTCTTACAACCGATGTGCAGCGCTATCTTTCCGTTCTCTTCGACCCGTCCGTCCTGCACTTCATGCCCCGCCCGCAGGCCGAAAAGGACCCCTCTTATAAGCAGCTTATCCCTTACGTCATAATGAGCTGTGACGGCAAATACCTCACCTACGTCCGCGGCAGACGCGCCGGCGAGACGCGGCTCGTCGGCAACAGATCCATCGGCATAGGCGGCCACATAAACCCCATAGATAACGAAATCCCCCTGTTCGATACCGACTACCGCGAGCTTTACAATAATGCCGTCGAGCGCGAGGTGGCCGAGGAAGTTTCCATCGACACCGGCCACACCGACAGCATCGTTGCCTTGCTGAATGACGATACCACCGAAGTAGGAAGCGTCCATCTCGGCGTCGTCCACCACTGGCTTCTGGACTCCTCCGCCGTCACTAAGCGCGAGCAGATGATTACCCGGATGGAGTTCATGACCCCCGCCGAGCTGCAAGATGTCCGCGATTCCATGGAGACATGGTCACAGTTCTGCCTCGATTACCTCGCTACTCTCGGAGAGCTCAGCCGGAAGAAATAAAAAAGCACACATCGCGCAACATCAAGCGCAACGCCAGGGCACGGGTGAAGGCATTCGAATACACAAGACAGAATCCCCGCATAAGGCGTTCGGGGACAGGCGATTTTGGCGGTCAAAATGAGATGGGCTCCGCTGAATACGGAGCCCGTTGGTTTTTCAGGTGTTATTGCTTAGGATTAACCGGGGATTACATTGGTCGCACAAGGACCTTTTTTGCCCTCTCCAATCTCGAATTCCACCCTCTGTCCTTCATCAAGAGTGGCGTAGCCTTCCGTCTTGATTTCAGAGTGATGAACGAACAGGTCTTCACTCGAGTCATCGGGTTGGATAAATCCAAAGCCTTTTTTCCCATTAAACCATTTTACTGTACCTGAACTCACTTTGGTACTCCTTCGGCCTGTAAAAGGCCATAACATAATTGTGTCTCTCAGATTTTGTTATGGAGAATATTCTTGAGAGACGTGAGAATATACCCAAATAACCTATTGCATATTTATACCCCGACACCTGACCGTTTGTCAACAAAAATATATTTTAAAATAATCATAACTGGTGACATTAGGCGGACAATTCGAATTGCTTTTTTATTTCTTGGCGGCGGACTTGTCCGTCTTAATTTATCCTTTTTTTCCGGAAGCCGCGAGAAGGGCCATCAAAAACTCCCTTGGGACCTGGTGACCTAAATTCACCGCCTTGTTGACGTCCTCCCACGCCTTGTCGAATTGGCGTTTACCGGCATAGGCCACCCCGCGATTGCAGTAGGCCTCGCCGTCTCCGGCGTTCAGTGCAATTACTTTGCTAAAGTCCGCGATTGCCTTGTCATATTCGCCTTTCACCCCGTAAACACGCCCGCGATAATAGTACGCCTTGGCATAATCTTTGTCTATCTCCAGGGTTTTTGCATAATCCGAGATGGCCGCGTCATGCTGATTTTTAACTGCATAAGCTCGCCCGCGGTTATAGTAGGCTTCGGTATACTTCGGATTTATCGCGATAGCTCTGTTGAAATCATGGAGGGCCTTGTCGTATTCGTTTATAGCGTTATAGGCGGCTCCCCGATTGCAATAGACCTCGGCAAACCTGGGATTTATTGCAAGCGCCCTGGTATAATCTGAGACGGCCTGGTCATGTTGACCCTTGTCATAATAGATAAGCCCACGGTTGACATATGCCTGGGCGTATTTCGGATTTATCTCAAGGGCCCTGCTGAAGTCCGAGAGGGCAAGCTCATACTGGCCCTTGGCGCCGTAGGCGGCCCCGCGATTGTTATAGGCTTCGGCAAACAACGGCCATATCTCAAGGACCTTGTAAAAGTCCATGATAGCCCTTTCATACTGCCTTTTGCTGCCGTAGGCACGCCCTCGGTTGTAGTAGGCCTCGGAGTAAAGCGGGTTTACCTTTATGGCCCTGTTATATTCCAGGATTGCTTTGTCATACTCGCCTTTGTCGTTATAGGCGATTCCGAGTGTGTTGTATTGTTCCGGTGTAACCGCACACCCAGCCAGTAACAGACAAACAACCATCCCCCACGCTGGCGGTAAGCTCTTAAATCTTTCTTTTCCGCGAACATGCGTCATAACGCACCTTCCTTACCGGATTTGGCCCGGCCAAAATGTCGGACAAACCTGTATCAAAGTGTCTTTAAGCCTCCGTGTTCTCCAGAAGTCTCCTTAAGCGAAAACCATCTTGAATGGTTAACGATAACAGTATTATATCAGATTTCCCAGCTTTTTCAAAGTTTTTTTTCACCGGAGTTTATCCGGCTTTACACGGACTCTTGTGCCTTTTGCCTTTTTACTTTTGCTCTTTTCCCCTTGACTTTCCCCTCCTTTTGCCATATTTTACGCCCTGTGCGAGAAACAGTGCCCGGGCCACTAACGACGAAATAATTTACGGAGAAAAAAATGGAAACTATTGAGAAAATCACAATTCGATGTTTTTTTATTGGAATGGCGTTCGTACTTATCTGGTTTTTATTCTGCATAACAGGGGACTGGATGTATCAGATTCATTCGAAGTTGTTCGATGTATCGAAAGAACAGCTTGCGCTTGTCCATTACTGCGGCCTGATGTTTACAAAGGTTTGTGTCTTTCTCTTCTTCCTGATTCCATATATCGCCTGTAAATGGGCAGGAAAGAAATCTAGTCCGTGAGACTTGCTCCATGAGACAGCGAAGCGTTATCCGATGTGGCGACCCCGTGAGTAGGGTGTGCAACAAGTTGCACACACAGTAAAATAAAATCAGAGCCGCGACAGTAATGGAGCGGTAAAAACCGTCATTCTGAACGAAGCAAAGCATAGTGAAGAATCTCAATTCCAATAATCAATCATCATCTTTCTAAATCTCCAATCTCTAATTCTCTAATTTCCCCTTGACCCCAGATCCTTTAATAACCAGTGTCGTCACGCTCTCCGCTGGGAAACTATACCTGTTATTCTTCACCCCACGGCTCACGACCTTCAAATCATTCGCTTTGGATGTTTCATACGCATTAAATATATTCGCCCCACCTGCCTTCGCAAAATGCAATTCTACTTCCTCGCACTCCGTCCCCGGATTCATCACCACCACCACTAACCTGCCCCCATCCAGACTCTTGCACGCCACCACCTGCAAAACCGCCGAATTATGATCAACTTCGAACCGCCGAAACCCCGGCCGGATAAAGCGACTGAAATTCCCCATCGCCCACAGCCGTTTGATCGGGACAATCTCTCGCTCTGATTCGTTCACATAAATCAGACCGTCCCGGAAATTATACCGCGACACCGCTATCCAGTACTGCCACGACGAAACACCGCCCCACACCAGATCATCTATTATCTCCCGCGTCAGGCGCAGCGCCGAATCCATCCCATAATCCCGCCCGCCTTTCATCTCACACCATTCCGTCATGTGCAACTTTTTCTCCGGATACTTCGCAAAAAAATACTTCGCAAACGCCTTCTTCCGCTCCAAATTCGCCCAATAAGAATGAACCGCATAACTATCCATCCGCTCCCGCACATACCCATTACCCAGCAACCTCTCCAGATAGACCGGCGATCTCCTCCAGTCTTTCCCCGCTGGCTCTACTACTATTTCCCAACTGCCGTTTTCCGGTGCCTCCACCTCCACCGGCAATCCCCGTCTCTCTACCTCCCGCAGCATAATCTCCACCAGCCGGACTACTTCCTCCGCCGAATAATGACACCCTTCCTGGTTATTCCCGTCCCAGTCCCACTGCGGCTCATTAATTGGGCTGACCCCTTTCACCGGGATTTTTTCCACTCGGATAAACTGCTCGGTTATATCCGCCAGGTACCCGGCAAACTCCTCGTACTTATCCTCCCGCAAATTGGATTTGTCCGCGCCCTGCCCTGCGAACGCATACCCCGATTTGGTCATCCGCCGTGGCGGACTGTTGGCAAACAGGATAACATTTTCCACTCCCGCTGCGCACACCTCCCGTAAAATCCGCATCGCGTTTTTATCTCTCTGCCAGTCATATTCCCCTTTCGCCGTTTCGAACGTTTCCGCCCGCCGCCAGGGGTCCCCGGTTTCCTCTCCCGATCCCGCTCCCACGTTAAAGCGATAGATCGACAATCCGATCCCCTCTTTGCCGAATAGCAATCCTGCGATCTCCTTCCGCTTACTTTCTTCCCACCCCCCGACAATTTGCGCCCACCACGCCCCGCTCGCCCCAAATCCGTCAATCTCCTGCCGCACCTCACTGGGTTTCAGCCTCAGAACTATCTTTTCCGCCCCGCATGGAATCTGCAGCCATCCCAACCAGATCATCCCCGCTATAACTATCATCCGTCGCATATTCATAATTTTCCCATTCCTTCTTCTGCCTGTCATCAGTGTCACTCTGTCCTGCTTAATCTACCTTATCGATAAACATAAATTCATCTTAAATGTAAATTCTAATATAAAATATGTCAAAAAAGAAGTCCAAAATTGCAAAGACTTGTCAGTTTACCCCCGAGAGCCACTCCCTTGACTTATAACAGGGGGTCATTTCGACCGAACGAAGTGAGCGGAGAAATCTATTTAAAATATTTCCTGCGAAACCTCTCCCTTCGCGAAAGCGGGGAGCAGGAATCCTTAAATATTGAAGCGCAGTGGAAATCCCGAT
>JABMRO010000018.1 GCA_013202635.1 Planctomycetota bacterium | reverse complement strand
GCAATGACGTGTTGGCGGTGTATGAAAAGACGTGTGAAGCCGTGGACACCTGCCGCTTAGGTAAAGGGCCGGTGCTGCTGGAAGCCAAAACCTATCGGCATAGCGGTCATCATGTTAATGATCCGGGAACTTATATGCCTAAAGAGCGCCTGGAATATTACCGGGCCCGGGATCCAATCAAAATCGCACGCAGTAATCTGATTGAACATGCCCACTGCACGGATCAGGACATAGAAGCTATTGAACAGAACATAAACCAGCAGATGGAAAAAGCTATTGAATTCGGAAAAAACAGTGCCCAACCTTCTGTCGAGGCTTTTCTTGAGGAGATTAAAACCAATTGAGTACCGAGACTGTTAACACCGATACCAAGATGCGCGAGCTTATGGTCCGAGAGGCTTTGAATGAAGCCTTATGTGAAGAATTAGCCCAGGATGAACGTGTCTTTATCATGGGGGAGGGTATTGCCCAGCGCGGTGGTTCCTATAAAGTGACTGTCGGACTGCTCGATAAGTTTGGGCCCAAGCGGATAATTGACACTCCCATCTCTGAAGCCAGTTTTACAGGTATGGGCGTAGGTGCGGCCATCACCGGGATGCGTCCGGTAGTAGAGATCCTCTTTATCGACTTCACCTCTCTGGTTATTGACCAGATTGTTAACCAGGCCGCAAAGTATCGTTTCATGAGCGGCGGCAAGGGTCGAGTTCCTATGGTCCTGCGCACACAAGGCGGCAGCGGCAACGGCTTAGCAGCCCAGCACTCGCAGAGCCTGGAGGCCTGGTATTATCACACACCAGGTCTCAAAGTCATTATGCCATCCACATCGTATGACGCCAAAGGTCTGCTTAAGAGTGCCATACGCGATGAGGATCCTGTAATCTTCATTGAACACAAACTTCTGTATATGGAAAAAGGGCCGGTCCCGGATTCTGATTACACGATTGAACTGGGTGTAGGTGACATCAAACGTCCGGGCAACGATGTGACCCTGGTTGCGTGGTCCGGCATGGTCAAACGTACGCTGGGAGCTGCTGAAGAACTCTCGGCTCAGGGCATTGATGCCGAGGTAATTGATCCCCGCAGCCTGGTGCCATTGGATAAAGAGATGATCCTGTCATCAGTACGCAAGACCGAACACCTCATCATCATACAGGAAGCCATACGCCGCGGTGGTGTGGCCTCGGACATCGCATCGATTGTACAGGAAGAAGCTTTTGATTATCTCGATGCTCCGATTAAAATACTGGCTGGCAAGAACACTCCGATCCCATTCAATGTGAATTTAGAAAAGGCCTGCGTGCCCAGGCAAGAGGATATTGTGCGCGCAGTAAAGAAGATATTAAATACTTAAATAAAGGGCATGCAAAATGAAAAATATGTGCGCAATCGTCGCTATTATGTCCGTATTTACATTGGCGGTATGTTTTATCATGACCGGCTCTATCTCCGAAGAACTCAAGTCCAGGCTCGATATCGACAACTCCGCTATTGGCACGATGGTTTTTATTTTCTCACTCACTTGCATGATTGTACAACTCTTAGTGGGACCGTTGGTGGATCGTATTGGTCACAAATCCCTGGCAGTCCTCGGTTTTCTGGTAGCTGGAATTAGTATTTTTCTCCTGGCCTTTGCCCAAAGTTTTGCTTTGGTTCTTGCCGCGGCCGTCTTGTTGGGAATCGGAGCCATTTGCTGCAATACCGTGGGAAACACTCTGCTGCCGGTGGTTTTATTTGACGGCAAAGAACCGTCTCGTGCAAGCAACTTCGGTAATGCCTTCGTCGGTCTGGCTTTTGTTCTGATTCCTTTGACCATTGTCACACTGATCAATGATCTTGGCTGGTCTTACGAAAGGACCCTCTCGATTATTGCAAGCGTAGTGATCATTTTTGCTGTCTTTGCTTTAATCAGCAACTATCCCCGTGTGTCCACCGGTTTTGAACTGGCCAAGGCTGTACGCCTGCTCAGCCAACCTCTGGTTTTGCTGGCGGCCCTTGCTCTTGTCTGTTATATTGGTCTGGAGTTTTCCATGAACACATGGATCAAACCTTTAATGACCGAACTCTACGAGAAAACGGACAATGCCAATGCTGTGCGTGACGCCGGCCGTACCTTAGCTCTCTTCGGCCTGGCTATGGCCGTAGGAAGACTCCTAACCTCGATGGTAAAAAATCTCTCTCAGATCGGCACGTTCGTCGTTGCCGGAGGGGCCTTGGTTGTAGTAGGCTCGGTCATGATAATGGTATACACCACCAATCCCAAGCTGGTCACTTTGGCCGTATTGGTCACCGGATTGGCCTTTGCCCCGATGTTTCCCACAATAGTAGGTGTTACGTTCTCCAAATATGACGCCGGTTTGTATGGCAGTATTTTCGGTATTATCTTTTCAATTGGCCTGTTAGGCTCCATGATCCTGCCGAAACTGATTGGTAGCCTCAGTGTGAACAAAACCATACAACAGTCTCTTCCCATCACGGGAATTATGGCGGGTGTGTTGTTGATAATTGCACTGCTCATGGGAAGAGCGTATAAAAGGCATAATAAGTAACAAAGAATTCATACGATGTGTACTAATAAGGCATAAACATGGCAACCGCAGTTATCATGCCCCAAGTGGGGCAAGACATAGAGACCGCCACTATTGTGGATTGGGTTAAAAAAGAGAACGACCCCATTCAAAAAGGTGACATCATTGTGACTGTGGAATCCGACAAAGCAACCTTTGACGTTGAGGCGTATGAGTCGGGAGTGCTTCTAAAAATCCTTTATAAGGAAGGCGACGAAGTTAGGGTGCTTACCCCTATTGCTTATATCGGCCAGCCCGGCGAAAAGATAGTCACAGACGCACACCCCGCTGACATTCCCTCAGTACCGGCGGCTGATAACATTGTTCCATCCATGGCAGAGCCTAAGCGCGAACACAGGGGTCCAGTAGCCTCTCCGTCTGCGAAGCGCCTTGCCCGTGAAAAGAGTATTGACCTGAAGACTGTGACCGGTACCGGCCCTGGAGGCAGGATTACCAAAGAAAACGTATTGAATGCAGCCGAAAGTACAATTGGCACCGAAGCAGAGGAAGTCATTCCCTTCTCACCCATGCGAGCCAAGATCGCCAAACGTTTGACGCACAGCAAGCAAACCATTCCTCATTTCATCTTGTTCGCAAACATAGACATGACCGAGGCCAACACCTGGCGAAAACAATTCAATGAAAGCCAGGGGGTTAAGATAACAGTCACAGACATGGTCGTTAAAGCTGTAGCGAGTACTCTTTATGAGTTTCCCCATATGAATGCCCATGTTGCTCATGACAAGATTATCCTGAAAAAGGCCGTGAATGTCGGTGTCGCAGTGTCAGTAACAGACGGCCTTGCCGTGCCGGTCATTGCCGATGCCAACACCAAAACTCTGATCCAAATAAGCCAGGAATCCCGAAAAAACACTGAGGCCATTCGCAAAGGCAAGTTGCTCTCCAATGCGATTGGTTCCTTTACGGTCAGCAACCTTGGAATGCACGCAGTCAATATGTTTTTACCCATTATTAATCCCCCTGAGTGTGCCATCCTGGCTTTGGGACAGGCGGTGGAAAAACCGGCAGTAGTGAATGGAGCCCTATGTATCCGCCGAATTATGACCGCCACCCTGGCTTGCGATCATCGCGCCGTGGACGGCACGGATGCCGCCCGATTCATGGAAGCCATCAAACAACATCTGGAAATTCCAACCCGTTTTGAGGAGTGAGTATGAATAAAAAATTACAGGCCCTGATATTTGACTGTGACGGTGTTTTGGTCGATACGGAACGAGACGGACACCGCGTGGCCTTTAATCAAGCTTTTGCCAAAAAAGGATTGAACATCGAATGGGACATGCACCTCTTTGGAGACATTGAAAAAGATTATTGCGAACGAGTAACTAATATTAGACCAAAGGAGTATCACGAATGAAGATATTCTTAGATACTGGTGATGTCGAAGCCATAAAACGTGCCCACGATACAGGGCTCCTGGATGGAATAACCACCAATCCCACACATATTGCCAAGACCGGACGCAAGTTTCAAGATGTAGTCAAAGAGATCTGTGGCATTGTGTCCGGCCCAGTGAGCGTAGAAGCTATGACCGATACAGCCGAAGGTCTGGTGCATGAGGCCCAGAAAACTACTCAGTTGGCCCCGAACATAGCCATCAAGATACCCATGACAGTAGAAGGACTCAAGGCCGTGCCGATCCTGGAAGACAAGGGCATCAAGTGTAATGTCACTATGGTCTTCTCTTCGACCCAAACCTATCTGGCCATGAAAGCCGGTGCCACCTTTGTAAGCATTGTGATTAGCCGTCTCGATGCTGTGTGTAACGAAGGTGACATACTGATCTCTGATGCAGTCACCATTAAGCATAATTTCAAATTCAGCTCCAATGTCCTGGCGGCCAGCCTGAAGACACAGAATCATGTGCTAAGCTGCCTGCGAGCCGGTGTTGATATTGTGACGGTTCCGGAATCTCTGTTTTTCCAGATGTACAAGCACCCACTTACAGACATCGGATTAGCCCAGTTCATTAAGGATTGGGAAAGTGTGCCCAAATGAGTTTAATATCAACAATTAGAAAAGGAGCTATAAGATGAAGAGACTTTGGTTTGGCTGGATCGTTATCCTGCTTGACTGTCAGAGTCTCGGAGCCCAACCCGCTCCAGGCGATCTGTTCCGTGAATATCGATGGTTTTATGAGAAAGGAGACTGACATGAGAGCAATCAAAGGTCCGGGCATCTTTCTTGCCCAGTTTTTGCGAGATGAAGAACCTTACAACAATCTTACTAACATCAGCAAATGGGTGGCAGGGCTTGGCTACAAAGGTGTTCAGATTCCGACCTGGGATAGCCGAGTTATCGACCTTGATAAAGCCGCCAGGTCCAAAGACTATTGTGATGAACTAAAGGGTATGCTCAAACAAATAGGATTGGAGATCTCGGAGCTGGCTGCTCATCTGCAGGGCCAGGTACTGGCGATTCACCCAGCCTACGAAACAGCTTTTGGGCCCTTCTATCCGGATGGTCTGGATGATGCCGCGCGCGTTGAATGGGCCACAGCAGAACTAATAAAATCCGTAAAGGCATCAGCGAATCTTGGGCTTAAGACCGTACCAGTCTTGTCCGGTGCCTTGGCGTGGCATATGATGTACCCCTGGCCACAGCGTCCGGCGGGATTGATCGACATGGCATTCCAGGAACTCTACCGTCGCTGGAAACCCGTGCTTGATGCGGCCAAGGAACAGGATATCACTATCACCTATGAACTCCATCCCGGCTCTGACATCTATGACGGCGCAACGTTTGAAATGTTCCTGGATGTTTCTGACGAGCATGAAGCTGCGTGTCTGAATTATGATCCGAGCCATTTTGTGCTTCAGCAGTTAGATTATCTTGATTTCATAAAATTATACGGCGACCGGATAAAGGCATTCCACGTTAAAGATGCCGAGTTTAGGTCCTCGGGGCGCGTCGGAGTTTATGGTGGGTATCAACCATGGGCAAAGCGGGCTGGTCGATTTCGTTCCCTTGGTGACGGTCAAGTTGACTTTACACAAGTATTTACCCTACTTACAGAGGCAGGCTATACCGGCTGGGCGGTCCTTGAGTGGGAATGCTGTGTTAAAAGTCCCGAACAAGGCGCTGCAGAAGGCGCGCCGTTCATTGCCGGCCATATAATTGAAGCAGCAGAAGTAGCCTTTGACGACTTCGCCGGTGGCCAAACAGATGTCGAACAAAACAGGAAGATTCTCGGTCTAAGTTGATGATGCAGAGGGGTTTTTCGATGAGAGGATGGGTTCTTCGATTTTATCAGATTTTGGGTTTGGCGATATCTTTTTAGAATACTATGGATAATAATGGTTATTTGAATATCGTTAGTATAACCTGGAAAAACTATCAGTATATATCTGTGGAGTAATGTTAATAGAAAGGGAAATTAAAATGAGACCAATTTTTACATTGAAAATCAGAGTGGGAATTGTTTTGTTACTATTGTTGAGCTCTTCTATATCTTTAGCCGCTAATATACCGTTTAGTCATGTGGTTTTGGATAACGCCGGGCCGAAAGACCCCTGGGCAAAAATGGTCGGTGATATCAATGGTGACGGATTTTTAGACGTCATTATTGGAGGTCGCAGTGGGCCTCTTGTATGGTATTCTTACCCCAATTGGACTAAAACAACCATAACGAAAGGCGGATATAAGACCGTAGATGGCCAAGCAGGTGATGTCGACGGCGATGGCGACTTAGATATCGTTATGGGTGGTTTGATATGGTATGAAAATCCACGACCTCATGATGACCCTGCAAAGGACATTTGGAAAGCTCATAAAGTTGCGAATCATCCCACTCATGATATAGAGCTTGGTGATCTGGACAAAGACGGAGATATGGACATTGTTACGCGAGACCAATCTGAGTTCGGCCATAAAGCAGGAAATACAATCCATCTATGGCGTCAGGACGGGACCGGCTCGTGGACTGAGAGGATTATTGAGTGTCCACATGGAGAGGGTATCACTCTGGGTGATATCGATAGGGATGGGGACCTTGATATAGTCATCGGCGGCATCTGGTTCGAAAATACACGAGACATAATAAACGGACAATGGAGCGCACACCGATTTGCAAATTGGCATTCTGATGCGACCATACAAATAGCTGATATCAACGGCGATGCCTTGCCGGACGTCGTTCTTTCACCGGCGGAACTAAAGGGAAATTTTTATAAGATGTCCTGGTTCGAAGCACCGTCCGACCCGAAGAAGGGAGATTGGTCCGAACATATTATCGCCGAATCTATCGAATGTGTTATTCATGGATTGGTAACTGCGGATATCAACGGCGACGGGGCAATAGATGTAGTATCGGCGGAAATGCACCAGAGTACCGATCCTGATGAAGTTGCTGTCTATTTAAATCAGAGCAGTGGTTTATCATGGAACAAACAAATCGTATCCACCAGAGGCTCTCATTACATCCAGGTTGGTGACATTGGAAATGATGGAGATATCGATATCATAGGTGCAAACTGGAGCGGCGACTACCAACCAATCGAGATGTGGGAAAATAAAAGTAAGACCTGGATTCATCTTTCGAGTATGAAAGGAGATATACCAAAACCGGATGTCGAACGTCAGGCCGCCTCGTTAGTTTTGGATATCGATAAAGACGGAGTGAACGATTTTGTTATTGCCGGTTGGAGTGAGGAAACAAGTATGGTCTGGTTCCGGCATACCAGTACCGGCTGGAAAAGGTATCTTCTCGACAATCGACAAAGCCATATCGAGGCCGGCGGTACATACTGGGACATCGACGGTGATGGTGACCTTGATATCCTGCAAGGCGGCAGTTGGGCCACTAATGAAGTCTGGTGGTGGGAGAATCCATATCCGAACTACAAATCCAATAAACCCTGGAATCGCTATACCATCAAAAACGAAGGACAAAAGCAGCACCACGACCAGATATTCGGTGACTTCGATGGCGACGGCAAGGCGGAATTGGTTTTTTGGAACCAAACAGCCCGGAAGCTACTGATCGCCGACATACCTGACAATCCTAAAAAGAAAGATAACTGGTCGTTTACGGAAATATGGTCATGGCCGCGTGCGTTCAAATATGAAGGTTTTGCCAAGGCTGATATTGACCTTGACGGAAAGATAGATCTCATCGGTGGAGGTATGTGGTTCAAACATAACGGCGGCAAGAATTTTACCGCTAATATCGTTGATCAAAAATACGGGATGTCACGTTCAGCCGCCGGTGATTTCATCAAAGGAGGCCAGCCTGAAATCGTGCTGAATTCAGGCGATGGGATTGGACCGTTAAACCTGTACGAATGGAAAGTTGATAAGTGGATTAAACATACGCTGATCGAAAAAGTTGATCACGGACATACCTTACAGGTCGGCGATATAAACAGCGACGGCAATCTGGATATTTATGCCGCTGAAATGTACAGGCCGGGACCGGGCGATAAATGCAGACAGTTGATTCTGTATGGAGACGGCAAAGGTAATTTTAAGATACAGATTGTATCCACTGGTATAGGAACGCACGAAGGTCGAATCGGTGACATGGACGGCGATGGTGATTTAGATATACTCCAAAAAGATTTCCAGGAACACCAGCGGGTTGATATTTGGCTAAACAATGGTACATACAAAGCAAAGGGGGCATGGTTAGATGGATCGCGCAAATACCGTGTTCCTGTCAGAGTAAACGCAGCAGGATACAATCGTCTGGATAAGCCAGTTGAGGTGGAGATGAACTTTACACAACTGCTCAGACGTACCGGCAAAAAAATAAATTTTGATGCCAAATCAATCAGAGTGACAGAGGTCGATGCTTCAGGCGATATAATCAAACACTCAGTAAAGTTCCAATTCGACAAAGCTCCCGGGTTTAATCCTGGTACTAACGCAAAAGGTAAAATTACCTTTATGGCGGACGGGAAGATTCCTGCAAATTCGACACGCATCTTTCACGTTTACTTCAGCCATGCTGAAACTGCTCATTCACCACCTTCTTTCAAATCGCTTGTCCGCTTAACTAGCGTAGTTGAGTATCAAGGTCAGGAAAGTTTCAAGATTGAGACACAAAATGCCACCTATTACTACCACAAACAAGGAGCCGGATTCGCCGGCATCATAGATAAAGACGGCAACGATTGGCTTGGATATCGACCGGGAGGCGGCCCTGCCGGGGAGTATCGCGGCATCCCTAATATGGGATATCCGGAAGGTTATTGCCACCCGGGCAAAACTGTATCAAACAGTAAAATAATCAGTCGTGGGCCAATAAAGATTAGTATATTCTCCCGTTCAAATGATGGGAAAATGGAATGTATCTGGGACATATTTCCAGCTTATGCCAGGCTGACCGTCTTGAAAATGCGAACACCTTACTGGTTTTTATATGAAGGCACTCCGGGCGGTAAACTTGATGAAGATTCAGATTATTGCATTAGACCTGGTACACCGAATGGCATGAGAACTCTTGCAAAAATGAAATGGGATGTAGACATATCCGTCCCCGGCCACCTGGGAGAATGGCTTTATTTTGGTGATGACAATCGGGCAATCTTTTTGATCCATCACGAGGATGATGAGGCGACAGATTCTTACTGGCCGATGCAGAGTCAGATGACTGTGTTTGGTTTTGGCCGTAAAGGCTTGAATAAATTTATGGATATGGTACCGGCACATTTCACGATAGGTCTCTGTGAATGTTCCTCTTTCGCAGAATTTTGCAAAATTATCAAATCGGCATACAGCCCGATGGTTATTGAAGTGGGCAATCCGGAGATTGCCGGAATACAGTAGCTTTGAAACAGATTTTGGAGGTATATAACCATGAAAAATCGAGAACGACAAAAAATGATTTCATTTTTGACAACGAATAGGACCGAACGATTATTTCTTTTGGTCTGTTTATCGTTAGCATTGTTCACATGGTGTCATAGTGCCCAGGCCAGGATTCGATGGGAACGCAAGACCTTGCCCGGCCCCAACGGCGGCAACCAGCAGACAGCATGTATCGTAGCAGACCTTGATAAGGACGGTATCGACGACTTTGTCGTGACCGAACGTACTCAAACACCCTCTGTGGTCTGGTATAAGTACAACGGAAAAAGCTGGGACATGAATATAATCGACAATACCCACCTTAAACCGGAAGCTGGTGGTGATGTCTGCGATATTGACCGGGATGGTGATCTGGATGTTATCTTTGGCCAGGATGCCAGCGGAAACAGGATATGGTGGTGGGAAAATCCTTATCCGGTTTTCTCCAGACCATGGAACCGTCACACCATTAAAAATGCTGACGGCAATAAACATCATGACCAGACTGTTGGAGATTTCGACGGTGACGGGAAGCTGGAGTTCGTTTCATGGCATCAAAGAGCCAGGAAACTTCTGCTTTACGAGATACCATCGAATCCCAAACAAACCGGGCCCTGGTCATCAAACACCATCTATTCCTGGAGTTCAGGACGCGAACGTGAAGGCTTTCCTTCCATTCCCATGGATATCGACCTGGACGGCAAGTTGGATATTGTGGGAGGCGGCCGCTGGTTCAAACATAAAGGCGGCACTCGGTATGAGGAAAATGTCATTGATGCCGAAATGGCCTTTACTCAATGCGCTGTGGGCCAGTTGGTTAAGGGTGGCCGCCCGGAAGTAGTCTTTAGTCCCGGCGATATGAATGGTGACGCCAAGTGGTACCAGTGGAATGGCCAGGCATGGATCGCCCAGACGCTTCGATATATCATCCATGGACATACCTGTGAGATAAGGGATATAGACAGTGATGGAAACTTGGATATTTTTATAGGTGAGATGGGCAAGCCTGGTGCAGGTGACAATGCCAAAACGTACATCTGGTATGGCAATGGCAAGGGTGGTTTCACAGAGACAGTCGCCTCTCATGGTCAGGGCATCCACGAAGGCAAACTAGCCGATCTGGATGGTGACGGCGATCTGGATATCCTTATGAAGCCGTACAATCATAATTCTCCTCGTGTAGATGTGCTGTTGAACAAAGGTGTGCAAAAGGTCTCCCTGGACAAGTGGGAACGTCACTTCATCGACGACCTGCCACAAAGAGCTATGTTCGTGCAAGGAGCTGATGTCGACTGCGATGGACACAAAGACCTGGTCGCGGGAGGCTGGTGGTGGAAAAATCCCGGAAAACTATCCGGCACATGGAAACAAAGATCCATCGGTGAGCCTTTAAAGAATATGGCTATTGTACATGACTTCGATGGTGACGGCGATCCGGATATTCTTGGCACAGAAGGTGTTGGTGCCGCTAAGAACACCACTTTCGTATGGGCTCAAAACAATGGCAAGGGCGAGTTTTCTATCCTGAAGAACATTAATTACAGCGGCGGCGGTGACTTCCTCCAGGGATGTACTGTGGGACGACTGGACAGTGGCTTGCAAGTCGCGCTCTCCTGGCATCGCGATGGAGGCGGCATCCACGCCCTGAATGTCCCTTCTGATCCTGCCAAGACAAAATGGACATCGACACTACTTAGCACAACCGTAAGCAGTCCGCCACAGGGAGAAGACCTGGATTACGGCGACATCGACAGGGACGGAGACCTGGATCTTTTGCTGGGTGATGTGTGGCTGCGCAATGATGGCAACAAGTGGACCACGTTCCGCATGGGAAAGATTACCCAAGGTGAACCTGACCGCGTGGACCTGGCGGATGTTAACGGAGATGGCCGACTGGATGCCGTGGTCTCTTTGGAGAATGGTACTGATGTATGGTGGTTTGAAGCACCGGAGGATCCCACGGATAAGTGGACACGCCACAAGATAGATGTCATTGATGGTCAGGGTTTCAGTATGGACACTGCCGATTTCGATGGAGATGGGGACCCGGATGTGGTGATCGGCGAGCATCGAGGCAAGCAGGAAAATCGCGTGGTACTATTTGAAAATATAAGAGCAGGAAACAGATGGAAACAACACGTTATTGATAAAGACTCCAAGAACACTATTGATCATCATGATGGAACCCAGGCCGTGGATATCGATGGCGATGGCGATCTGGATATCATCTCCATCGGGTGGTACAATCCGAAAATTTGGGTATTTGAGAACCTGTGACTTTAGTGAACTTGAGTAGAGAACTACAAAAAACTGAGATTTCCCTTGACGAGAGTGAGATTAATCTGTTATAAATGAGAACAGTAGGAGATCAGTTACTTCCATTCTCTCAGGAGGCGTAATTTTTATGGCTTATTTACGTTTTCACTTTTTTTGATTTACAACTCACATAAGGATTTTGGAGAAAGGAAGTAGCTTCAAGTTGAAAATTTATTCTGCGTAAATATGTCATGTGGAATAATATAGCGAAGAAAAGAATTATTATTAATCGTTTCTATTACAATATATTTTGAAGGAGGAGTATTATGTGTAGAAAACTGATTGTCGTTATCTTTTCCATTCTAATACTAAGCTTGGTGTTGAGAAACACAGCCAGGGCAGACCTCGTAGCTCACTGGAGATTAGATGAGACATCCGGCACGATAGCGCATGATGCAAGCGGCAATGGGCACGACGGCACCATAATGGGTGAACCAAAGTGGGGGGCCGGGAAGATAGGTGGTGCACTGGAGTTCGATGGCACTGGCGATGTCGTGGAGCTGGGCGCATTCGACGTTGTGGGTCCTGGTATCACAATGGCAGCCTGGCTTAAGCCGAACGGCTTTGGTATCAACGATGGCCGTATCCTCACCAAGGCGAATGAATGGGGTGAAAACGATCACTGGTGGATGTTTAGTACAATTGCAGAGGCAGGTGAAATAAGGCTGAGGTTCCGTCTGAAAACAACTGATGGGCAGAACACTACTACCTTGATTGCCAGTTCCGGGGTTTTGGAAATTGGAGAGTGGCAGCATGCTGCCGCAACCTGGGATGGAACTACGATGCGGCTGTACCTGAACGGCGAGGAAGTTGGCAGCACAGCAAAGGGAGGTGATGCGGTTGCCACTGATGCCTCTGTTAATGCGTCGATTGGCAGTCAACCCTCTGAAGCCTATGATACGGACATATCTCACATAAGCAAATATTTTCATGGTTTCCTTGATGATGTGCGTCTTTACGATGGGGCCCTGACCCAGGACGAGATTCAAATCCTTATGGAAGCTTCCGGAGGATATCCCTTCGCCTTTGGCCCTACTCCCGCTGACGGTGCCGTATATCCGGATACTTGGGTAAATATTGGCTGGTCGCCAGGAGATTTTGCAGTTTCTCATGATATTTACCTGGGCGATAATTTTGACGATGTGAATGCCGGAGCCGAAAGCACATTCCAGAGCAACCAGGCCGATACATTTATTGTTGTCGGTTTTCCCGGATTTCCTTTTCCGGATGGCCTTGTACCGGGCACAACCTACTACTGGCGAATTGATGAGGTCAATGACACCGAGCCGAACAGTCCCTGGGTGGGTCCTGTCTGGAGCTTTAGTATTCCTCCTAAAACCGCTTATGCACCCGACCCGGCTAATGGTGCTGAGTCTGTAGATCTGAATGTGCAGCTTGGCTGGACGGCAGGTTTTGGTGCGAAAATGCACTATGTGTACTTCGGTGACAATTTTGACGATGTCAGCAATGCCACCGAAGGACTCCCTCTGGGAGCTGCGAGCTTTGACCCCGGCCCGCTTGAGTTGAGTAAGACTTATTACTGGCGGGTCGATGAGTTTGATATTGTAGAAACGCATAAAGGCGATGTCTGGAGCTTTACAACAGTGGGTGCGGTGGGCAGTCTGGAGCCGGCTAACGGCGCTGTGGATGTGACACAAACACCGACTCTTAGCTGGGTGCCGGGAGTCTTTGCCGCTTCTCATCAGGTATATTTCGGAGCAGATAAAGAAGCTGTGAAAAACGCCGATACGAGTTCGCCTGAGTATAAAGGTACGAGGAACCTTGGTTCCGAGAGCTATGACGCCGGACAACTTGAATGGAATACTACTTATTACTGGCGGATTGATGAGGTCAATAATACCAACGCCGACAGTCCGTGGATTGGTCCGGTCTGGAGCTTTACGACGGCCAACTTCCTTGTCGTGGATGACTTTGAGAGCTACAATGACCTTGATCCCAGTGATCCGGCGAGCAACAGGATATTTAATGTCTGGCTGGACGGATTCGATAACCCGGCAATAAACGGCTCTGTCGTTGGTTATGATAATCCTCCTTTTACCGAGCAAACCATCGTTCACGGCGGTTTGCAGTCGATGCCAATGTCCTATGATAATGCTGTCGGGAAATCCGAGGCGACTTTGACATTGACTTCTACGCGTGACTGGACGGTGAACGGTATAAACACACTGACTATTTGGTTCAGAGGTGAAGCGGCTAATGCTGCTGAGAATTTGTATGTTGCCCTTAATGGCAGCGCGGTGGTCAATCATGATAATCCTGATGCGGCACTGAGAACTTCCTGGACCCAATGGAATATCGACCTGCAGGCGTTTGTCGACCAGGGCGTGAACCTTGCCAATGTCAGTTCGATTACTCTTGGTCTTGGTAACAGGAGCAATCCGGTGGCCGGTGGTTCGGGTATGATGTATTTCGATGATATCCGTCTGTATGCACTGGCACCATAAGCCTGACTTTGAAACAGATAAAATTGTGTAGTAGATATGAACTAACTCGGGGTCTATACCAATACGGTATAGGCCCCTTTGTCTTAGAGCAATATAGAAACTCAGGGCACAATCCGTGATATGTCAAGGAGGGTACACGTAGATGCGGATGATGGCAGTAGCCGGATTGAGCTAGGGAAAGCCACGGGGAATTGAGATAATAAAAAAAGCGTCCCCTTAGTGTAGATAAGGAAAAAGAAAAAGCAGTACAATTATTCGACACGTTTTACTGAGACGAAGTGTCGGACTATCCAGCGGAGGTCTTCGTTGTTGGGTGAAGCTACGGTAAATCCGGAATGAGACGATGGGTCATCTGCATTGAAGCTGATGAACTCGAGAGTTCGTTTATCCATCCACTTTCGTTTCTCGGCATGGCCGTCAGCAAAGCCGAAGGTGCTTGCCTTGATGTGGTACGAAGCCAGGGGGTCATAAAAGGCATAACTGCCGGGATTGGCGAGGCGATTCATGCTGCCTCCCATAGGTAAATGCCATCCGCCTTCGTTTGCGCCATAAGCACTACCGTTGTGCTCCTCCTCGATGAAGACATAATATAGAGCCCCGTTCTGGACATCGAGCATCTTTCTATGGTATTTATATCCGCCACGACCCTGTAGATTTCCTTCGCTAAGAGGGCCAAAAGCATAGGAGATGGAATAGCTGCGAAAACAATCACGCGGGGGTCGCCTTGTGCTTCGGCGATTATCACCCGGGCAGCGATAGACATCCACATCTTTGACGTAGGGCCACATCGTGCCAAGCTGTATTCCGCGAAACCTGTCCTGATCCGTAATGGTCTCGGGTGCAGGCGAGGGCAAACTGTTTCCGGCGATGTCCTTGGGCCGGTGAACCCAAGGGCTCTTATCAGAAGCATTATCGTAACAGGCGCCATTGCTCATAAGAAAGCCGTCATTGTCATCTGCATACATGACCCACCCGGCCGTGAGGCTGCGATGGTTCGTCAGGCACCTCGCCATAGTCGCCTGTTTCTTGGCTGCGCTTAGTGCCGGCATCAAAACAGCCATCAAAACAGCAATTATGGCAATTACAACTAACAGTTCAATCAGTGTGAAACCTCTTGCTGTTTTCATGGTATGCCCCTTGTTTTTTTGCATGGATCAAGAT
>JABMRO010000234.1 GCA_013202635.1 Planctomycetota bacterium | reverse complement strand
GTCAAAAACCTTATCCAGCAAGGTCAGCGCTTTCGCGTCGCACGGCCTCATACCAAAAACAATTCTCTTTTTCTCACCGGCATATTCAGGAACATGCCGGCTGCCGTCTCTGGAGTATGAAATAATTGTTTCTGATTGCGGGAAGAATATTTTCTTTGGCGATCCTGCTGAATTGGTAAAATCCATTATGATTTCACTGCTCTTTTTAACTTCGGCAAAAGTGAGTATTGTGTCATCCTTTACCGGCGCAAAAAGCTGGTATTTCTTAATAAGCGCATCAAGCGCATGAAGAAGTTTTTCTCTGGATAATGTTTTTACTTTTTTCATTTGATAAAATCCTGAGGATCGTCTTCAGAAAAGCTTGCAAGCGCGTACTTCTCTCCGAGCTTGAGCCCGGGCTCTGCGTTGAACAATTCTTTCACATTTTTTGCAATTTTTGCCGTCAGCATCCGCAAGTCGATATTACTCGGGCATGCTCTTGCACATGCTCCGCATTCCACGCAACGGCCGGTAGTGTGCAAAGCTCTCATGATATGAAAACAGAGCGTATCAGACAAATCATCTGTTTTTCCAAGCCATGCCGGGAATTTCTGGTCCACAAAGCATTCATTGCAATAACAAATTGGGCAGGCGTTTCTGCAGGCATAACATCTGATACATTTTGAGAACTGTTTATTGAACCACTCCCATCGTTCTTTGGAGCTCTTTTGCTCCATCTGTTTTATTTCTTCATCTTCATGTCCCTGTTCTTGAACCTTGCCGCCTATCATGATATCAGATACAGGTGGATTTTTATACCTGCAGGTAAGGCATGAACCATGCATAATATCTTTGAGCTCAAATGATTTTGAAAAGCCTGCTCCTTTAACAAGAAAACGGGTGCCCTCAAATGAAACCTCTTCAATTTCTCGATCTTCAAGCGCTGACTCTATCTTTTTTCTGTCAATAATCCCTTTACAGGCCACACCGAGTATAGTGAGGTTTTCCCTTACAATCTGGTTCTCATTAATCAGGACAACAATTGCACGGGCGTCACAGCCTTTTGCTACAAGTGCAATCCTCTCATGTCGGCCGACCAGGTAGGTTGCCAGGTTATTTTCGCAAAGCGGATTCCAGACAAGCTGTTCAACATGTTTGGCATCTCTGATAAAACAAGGACTTGTTCGCAAGGGCAGGTTTTCGTTCCTATATCCTATAACGAGGTCAACCTGCTTGGTTTCAAGCAGTTTACGTGCCTGCGCCCTAATCTGTTGTTCAGTATTGTTCATTTTTCTATTCGGGTTGTTTCCGCCTGAGGCGGATCTGTCCTCAGACCCGGAAGGTCCTATGGACCTGAGGGCCTGCGGCATGATAGACTGTAGGCTGAAGGCTGTTAGTTCTTGTGCATTGACCGAATTAAAGCCACCTGAACCTTCTCGGTTTCCGCGATTCTCACCTACAGCCTAAACCCCTTCAGTCTATCCACCTAATTTCGCTAAGCGTTCAGCCGGGCCCAATTTTCTGACTTCTTCAATAACATCCTTTATAACTTGCGCAAATTTCTCTCCTTCACCAGCAGAAACCCATGAAAAATGTACTCTTCCCTGTTCTACTCCAACATATTCCAGAAGGTTTTTTAGAATAGCAAATCGCCTGCGTGCATAATAATTGCCAGTAAGATAATGACAGTCGCCTGGATGGCACCCGGAGACAAGGACTCCATCCCAGCCATGCTGGAGGCTTTTAAGAATGTAAAAAGGACTCACTCTTCCTGAACATGGGACTTTAATGATTCTTACGTTGGCAGGATACTGAAGCCTGCTGACACCTGCCAGGTCTGCGCCTGCATAAGAACACCAGCTACACAGAAAAGCTATTACTTTCGGCTCCCAATCTTGCGATTTTTGCTGCTCTCGGAAATTTTTCTCATCCTTCGACATTCATTATTCCTTGTTCAATATTCGACATTTTCATTGTTTGCTTTGTGCCTACCTGAACAATTACAATCCTGCCTTGATAGCCAGATTGACCTGGTGGTCTGTTATTCCTTTAACATCAACAGCTCCCGACCTGCATGCGGCAGCACAGGATCCACATCCTTTACAGAGCGCTGGATTAACCTGTGCGGCTTTTATGCCAGTTCTTTCGTTTACCACAATAACCTTAATCGCCTTATAAGGGCACATCTGCTCGCACATGCCACAGGCTGTACAGCGGCTCTCGCTCACTTCGGCAATGCGCGGCTC
>JABMRO010000233.1 GCA_013202635.1 Planctomycetota bacterium | reverse complement strand
GGCTTATGGAGCGTGGGAAACGGTCGCCAGCAACATCACTGAGGGACTGGTGGCTCGCGGATGGAAAAACGTAACGCTGTTTGCGACAAAGGAATCCATAACAAAAGCGAAACTTGAGGGCTGGGTCGAAAGAGGTTATGAAGAAGACAAAAACCAAATTCCGCTGGTTTCCACTTGTTTGCACATTTCCAAGGTGATGGAGCGGGCGGGCGAGTTTGACCTGATTCATAACAATTTCGATTATCTGCCTTTGACCTACCTTCCGTTGATAAAGACACCAATGCTGACTACGATACATGGTTTTTCCGACCAGGATATACTGCGGATTTATCACGAGCACAAAGACAGCTATTATGCGTCCATCAGCGATTCCGACAGAGATGCTGGCCTGCCTTATCTTGCAACCGTTTATAACGGGATTGATCTGTCCAACCTTACTTTTAGAGAGACGCCGGGGGACAAGCTTGTCCATTATGGACGCATACACAACGATAAGGGGACACATCTGGCGATTGAAGTGGCAAAAAGATGCGGCAGGGATTTAATAATAGCAGGCATAATTCAGGAGCAGGCGTATTTCGATAATCTCGTCAAGCCGCACATTAATAATTCTTCGATACAATATATAGGCCCGGTTAATCCTGTGCAGCGTGATGCGCTTCTTAAAGAGGCAAGTGCTGTTATTCATCTAAATCTGATACCCGAGCGGTTCGGCCTGGTGATGGCCGAATCGATGGCGGCCGGGGTGCCGATTATTGCTATGGATTTGGGTTCCTGCCGCGAGGTTATAGCGGATAAAGAAACTGGCTATCTGGTTAATAATGTCGATGAGGCGGTAGAGGCTGTAGGTAAAATCGGGCAGCTCGACCGTAAGGATTGCCGAAAGCGCGTAGAGGAGAATTTTACCATCGACTGTATGGTTGCCGGTTACGAAAAGGTTTATGAGGAAATCTTTCGACGGGAAGCGAAGAAACAATGACGACATAGTCCAAATGTAGTTTTGTAGATATGTGAACCGATGCAATATAAGGAGTAAAAAAATGAAACGAACAGTCATTTTGTTAGTGGTGGGTTTGATTGTTGGCGGTTGTTCTACAGTTCCGCTTCGAACGATGTGGCGGCTAAGAAACTTTTCAGTTCAGAACGTTACTTCCATCGATCCGAACGAACTAAGGGCCAGAATTATTCTTCCCGTTGACATGCTCCTGAAGCCCGATAGCAGCCACATTGTAATTGAGCTTACGGATGATAAAGGTCATGGCGACTCATATAAGTTTCCCCTCGAAATCATCGAGCGAGAAGAGATTACTCAGGGCCGATTTCGGAAGAAACATGTTGCGCTGTCAACTCTTAGATTATCACGCCAGGCTGTGAGTGATTTTGTACGATTTCAGAAAGGACTGCGGATAAAGGAGCGGAAACACGGCAGGGCGGGAGTGCATGTGTCTTCTGCGTTTGATAGGTCTGAGACGTTCAAAAAGGGGGAGACACCAAAACCGTTTGAATTAAGCATTCTTCTCAAACTAAAAGCAAATGAGGACTATTTTACCCTGATTGACAAAGCCAAAATAATAAAATTCGAGAAGAATAAACCTGAGCAAAAGAAAGATGAACCTGAGCAAAATAGCTCACTTGAGGATAAAAAACAACCAGTAAACGGTAATGATTAAGCACCAGCAAAGTTGACGGCATCCTTAAGGACAAAATTAAGGTCAATGGGTATGGAAATGCAAAAAAATCTTGTAATCCGCCATGAAGGCAATCCCATCCTGACAAAGGATGATATTCCCTATCCGGTTCAGACGGTTCATAATGCCGGAGTTACGAAATTTGAAGGCCGATATATAATGCTGTTTCGCTCGCATCTCGATACCGGCAGGTCCATAATCGGTATAGCTCAAAGCGAGGACGGTTTTCGTTTCGAGGCGAGGCCTGAGCCTTTTATGACACCGAGTAAAGAGCCTGTATTTTGCCAGTACGAGGAATTCGGTGTAGAAGACCCGCGCATTACGTATATTGAAGATGCGTATTATATAACGTACAGCGCATATTCGGCGCACGGGGTTCGTATAGGCCTGGCGAAGACAACCGATTTTCAGTCGGTCGAAAGAGTGGCCTTTATCACGCAGGCCGATTACCGAAACACCGTGCTGTTTCCGGAAAAAATCGATGGAAGATACGCCAAACTTGACAGGCCTCATTCGGATATCAGCCCCTGGTCGATATGGATTAGTTTTTCTCCCGACCTGCGGCACTGGGGCGATTCGAAACTGGTAATGAAGCCCGTGCCATATCACTGGGACGAGATGAAAATAGGTCCCGGTGCTCCGCCGATTCGCACCGAACAGGGCTGGCTTAATATCTACCACGGTGTTTTTCCAACAATGGATGGGCATGTATATCGTCTAGGTGCTGCTTTGCATAACCTCGACGACCCGGCTGAGATTCTTGGCGTCGGCGACCGCTGGATATTACAGCCGGAAGACCCCTGGGAAGTTACCGGCTATGTGCACAACGTGGTATTTACATGTGGAGCTGTTCCTGAGGAGGATGGGACATTGAAACTATACTGGGGCGGAGCGGACAAGGTCATGTGTGCCGGTACGGCGGTAATCGACGAGCTTGTGGAGCTTTGCCTGACCGATTCAAGAGCGCCGATGTAAAAAGTTTTTCTTTTTACCTATGCGCAATTCTATGAAGCAATTCTGAAATAAATGTTTGATAGCGTACGCCGAATTGATGGGCTTTTCTTTTCAGGAGCTTTAAATCTTCACTGTTAACACGAATATTCAGTACCGAATCTTTTTTTCGGGAGGCTACAGCTTCGGCAATTTTCTTAAATTCACTTTCATCAATATCAATGTATTCTCCCTGCAGCAAAGCATTCTCAATTTCTTTTTCCTGTTTGTTTAATTTGGTTTTTCTCATAATTTTCTGTCCCGGAGCATTTTCGTATATTTACGTGAAGGATAAAGTGTTTTTAGAAATATATCTCCATTTTCTTCTATCACATACGGTATTATCCATATATACAAATGTATTTTTCATTATTTTTTTAAGTTATTAAATTATTTTTGGTATAACTGTTGAATATACAGTTTCTGCATAAATCACAAACACAACAAGCCTTTGCTGCATAAATATCATCTTAACAATTCACCCAAAAGAGCGTTTAAATATTTTTTGAAAAAAACGTCTTTTTTTGTTTGACAAGCAAGTACATAGAAGTATTATGTATAGATGTTTTAGGTGTTATTTGTTGGAGAGATAAAATTGGCTATATCAAAGAACTTAGTTGCTGCTTCGGCTACCCCGCTGATTCTTTCGATTCTTTCAGAAAGCGAGAATTACGGCTATGCGATAATAAAGCGAGTACGTGAACTGTCGAACGGCCGGATGCAATGGACCGACGGGATGCTTTATCCTGTGCTGCACCGCCTGGAAGAACAAAAACTGATTCAGTCAAAGTGGCGAGAGTCAAAAGCGGGACGCAAACGAAAATACTACAAAATAAAGAAAGAAGGAACTAAAGCACTAAAAGAACAACAGAGCCAATGGAATGTTGTTTATTCAACTTTAAGACAATTATGGGAGAATAAGCCATGTTTGACCTAAATGAAAAAATTTCTATGTGGCGCAATAATCTTGCCCAATCAGAAACTCTTGGCAGTTCGGATATCGATGAACTCGAAAGCCATTTGCGCGAGGAGATCGAACAACTGACAGGTTTAAAGTTGTCGGATGAAGAGGCTTTCCTGATTGCTGCTCATCGACTTGGCAGCACAGACAGCCTTGCAGCCGAGTATAAAAAAATAAACAGCGGCATGAAATTCAGGCGCAGACTTTCCTTGATGATTACAGGTGTCCTTGCTTACCTTCTGGCAACATATTTCGCAATCTCTGTCTCAAAAGGCTGTGTCTGGCTCGTTGCCACCGGCGGTATAAGAGGTTACAAACTGGGTTTTATCGGTTTCATATCACAAATACTAACTTTAGTAGCAATTTTCTTTTTTGGTTACTGTATTTGTAAACGTGTATTACATAGACCCGGATTTAAAAAGCAAATCAATAAATTAACAACAAGATTGATTCTTTTAATATCGCTGCTTGTATTTCTTATTATCATTACTGTGTCTCGGATGTTTTTTCCTGTTATGGCAGCTCGGATTATGAGTCCTCAGGAGTATGGGCAAGTAGCTCAGTCTTTGGCATATACCAAATTACTATGGTCTGTTTTGCTACCTGCTGTGCTGGTGATACTGCTTATAAAATTACGCAAGCCTGACTTGCATAAAGTTGATGTATCATAATCAACAAGGCTATCGCGGTCTTTTGTCCATGAACAAAATAACTTTTTCGTACTTATCCTTTGGCAGGGCATTTTTTAATATTTTCCGGATTTCGCGCATGGGTGTGCGCAGTGTCGTATGTGTTACGATAATGTGCTCGTTTTTCAGGTTTTTGAGCAGTGTCGTAAACTCATCGATGTGCATGTGCTTTCCCGCCTGGGCCCGGCCGGAATGTTCGTCTTCGTAGAAAGTGCACTCGGCTATTAGAATTTTACTTTCGGCGATATATTTCAACTGCGAAAAGTCAACGTACTGCGTATCACCGATGTAGCTTACAATCGGAATCTCCAGCGGGTAGTCTATTTCAATGCCCTGTTTTTTTAGCTCGACGATTTGCGGGCCCGTCAGGCCGGTGTACTCGGATTTGAGCTTTTTTCGCTTTTCAATAACACTGAAACCGACAGAGCCTTTGCTGTGTTTTGTCGGGAAGACCCTGGCGAAGAGATTAGGCTTTATCTGATATTCGTCGCCGGGTTTTACACCCACGAGGTTGACGGGTATTTTGTTGCCGTCCAGCCGGCCCCAGGCATTGATTATTTCCCTTATAGGCTGCAATAGATTTTGAGGGGCCAGTATTGTCCCTGCCGACATACCGCAAAATTTTCGATGCGAAAGATAATATGCGATACCCGCGGCATGGTCCATGTGCCCGTGCGTGAGCAGAATATGGTTTATGGAAATAATCTGGTCGGGGGCCTTGCCGATATCGAAACAAACGTCCAACTGCGGCATTGCAACGACGGTCTCTTCGCCGGCGACCGAATAGCCGATTATTTCCAAATCATCTATTTCTATATGTGCTAAATTGTGACTGGCCATTAGATTTCGTATTGCGTATATCGTATTGCGTATCGCGTCATTGAGATTCTTCGCTCCACTTAAGTTCCGCTCAGAATGACAGCGTGGCGTATTTGGTTCCGGCGTACTGGAATGCAGTCGCCGTCCCGGTGGCAGCTAAATATAATAATAGAGATGATAGGCGGTTATGTCAATTTGTTTTTGACATAGCGGTTGGTAAGTGTACACTGAGTTGTTGATGAGGCACCATAAAATCGCAAACGAATAAGACATTTTGAACTGATAAAACGAGGGCTCTGGAATATGAAGAAAAAAACAATGAGAACATTTCAAGCATCTCTTATCTGTCTTTTTTTTGCAGCTTTGGCCGGCTGTGTATTCGCAGAGGAGGTACAAGACTCGGAGGTTATCCCGCAACTGGATCGGGAGAAACTGCCCGGCAGGCAGGTCAAGGTGGCGGCGATTTGTATCGGCTTCGGGGGCGAACACGACGTTAAGTTGAAGCTGGCGATTGAGCATCTGCATACGGCCGGAAAGAATGGGGTGGATATCGCCTGTCTGCCTGAGGAGTTCGCCGGTACCGAGGCTGAACCTGTTCCCGGGCCAACCACCAAAGCCGTGGCAAGACTTGCCAAGAAGTACAATATGTATGTTATCTGCCCGATACGAGAGCAGGCGGGGGACGAGCAATACAATACGGCTGTTCTTATCGACCGCAAAGGAAAAGTGGCCGGTTACTATCGGAAGGTTTTTGTGTTCTGGGGCGAAGGGTTGCACCTGAGCAGGGAGGGGGTGAAGGCTTTCAATACTGATTTCGGAAGGATAAGTATTCTGACGTGCTTTGACCTGAACTTCGCAGAGCTGTGGCGTCAGTGTGACGCTTTGGATGTGGATATAGTTTTCTGGCCAAGTGCATACGGCGGAGGTTCGCCGCTGAACGCCTTTGCAATACTTTATCATTACTATATTGTTCCGGTGGGGGCAGGTAATATAATCGACGTTACGGGAAAAACTTTTGAGAATATTGAAAAGCCAAATCCGAAACAGTTCATAGCGACGCTGGATTTGGACAGGGCGTTTGCCCATTACGACTTCAACCGTAAAAAGGTAGAGAAAATGTTTGCCGAGCACAGAGGTGAGATAAAGGTCGAGCGGAAGCTAAGCGATGAGGATTTGGCGCCGTGGTGGCTGTTTAAGGCGGTCAAGCCGGGCGTTAGCGTGCGGGAGCTGTTAAAGAAATACGAGATTGAGACGCTTCGTGAGTATCAGCACCGCAGCAGAAAGCAAATCAATGAGGCCCGCAAAAAAGGCGAAAGAATATAACAGAATTGAGGATTTTGTTAATGCCTGATAAGCGCACTCACAGAGGGCCGCATCCGGCGGATGAAAAGTTGTTTGCCGCCGGTGCGATTTCCAATCTGCTCAGAGCGATTGCCGATTTTTCGCTTCTGCTGACGAAGGGTTATGCGGAAAAGAGTGCACTTAAATTAGTTGGTGACAGGTTCTCGCTTACCCAAAGACAAAGACTGGCTGTTATGCGCAGCGCCTGCTCCGATGAGCAGCTTGCTTCCCGAAATCAGCGTTGCATCGCGCCGAAAAATCTTGAGGGCAAATCCATCGCCATCGATGGTTACAACGTATTGATAACTATTGAGGCGGCGATGAGCGGCGGCGTTATTCTAAAAGGGCGTGACGGTTGTTTTCGGGATTTGGCAAGCGTACACGGAACGTACCGCAAAGTTACAGAAACGATACCTGCGGTGGAGATGATAGGTCAATTCCTGCGAGAAGCCGGAGCCGGCAAAACTCTTTGGCTTCTGGACAGCCCCGTATCCAACAGCGGCCGATTGAAAACACTCATCGGTGAGCTTGCCCGAAAAAACAACTTGGACTGGGATGTTGAGCTCCTGCTGAGTCCGGATTCCGAGTTGAAAAAAACCGATGCTGTTGTAGCAAGCAGTGACAGCGTTGTGCTCGACGGCTGCGGGAAATGGGTCAATCTGGCGATGGAGATAATAAAGAGCAAGCTGCCCTCTGCAAAAGTGATAGATTTGTCCGGGGCGGGATGATTTTCGGGGGTTTACTTTTGCTCAATAAGTTTTGTAATTGTCTTAAGGTCTATTTGTTCGAGAGACTCACAGACTAAGTCGGCCCGGGAGAGATTATCTGTGGTTGTGGAATTTGTGACAGCAATACATTTGGCACCGGCGGCCTTAGCTGCCTGTACGCCGTTGGGAGCGTCCTC
>JABMRO010000232.1 GCA_013202635.1 Planctomycetota bacterium | reverse complement strand
CGTTTATATGCGCCGTAGCAGGAAGTACCATAAGCTGCAAGCGTTAATTAAAATGGCGTTTGATATAGCAGTTTAGCAGCAATTCAGGGCTTATACTGATTTAGTATAAGCCCTTTTTTATTGTTTATTGCTGAGATTAGACTGTTAAAAGAGTATTCGCAATGCAGGACGGGTAAACGGTTTGATTTGTAATAAGATATATGAGTTGTGTACATGTCCGAAGATTTTCCGCGCTTGCTATTTTTTGAAAATCCGGCTACAATGCGAACTCGAATATTGAGAAGCAAAAAGGTATTTTTTGGAGTTGGACAATGATTAAGGTTCTTATTACGGACAAGCTTGCGCAGGAAGGAATTGACTTGCTTGATTCGACAGAAGGTGTTGAGGCTGTCGTTAAAACCGGCATAAGTGAAGATGAATTAGCTGGAATTATCGGTGAGCACGATGGCTTAATCATCCGAAGCGGTACGAAGGTTACCGCTAAAGTTCTGAATAATCCCGGAAAACTAAAGGCAATCGCCCGGGCAGGTGTCGGCGTGGATAATATAGACGTTCCGGAAGCCACAAGAAAAGGAATCCTGGTTATGAATACGCCCGGTGGTAATACTCTCAGTGCTGCTGAACATACGATGGCGTTAATACTTGCGATGAGCCGAAACGTTGTGCCGGCATGCGTCAGCTTAAAGGGTGGCGCCTGGGACAGAAAAAAATATATGGGTAACCAGTTGAACAACAAAGTGCTCGGCTTGATAGGATTGGGCAGGATAGGTATGGCCGTGGCGGAAATGGCAAAAGGCTTCAATATGAAAATATTGGGCTTTGACCCGTTAGCTGCACCTCCTGATGCGGAAAAAATCGGCGTTGAAATCAGCGATAGCGTAGAGCGAATCTTCAAGGAAGCCGATTTTATCAGCGTTCACGTGCCGAGGAATGAGCAGACGTTGAATATGATTGGCGCAGAACAGATACAAAAGATGAAACCGACCGTTCGGTTAATCAACTGTGCGCGCGGGGGAATTATTAACGAAGATGCACTCTATGATGCCCTTGCCGCCAAACGTATCGCCGGTGCCGCACTCGATGTTTATCCCAAGGAGCCGCCGGAGAATACGCGCTTTGCCGAGTTTGAGAATTGCGTCGTTACGCCGCATTTGGGTGCCAGAACCAGCGAAGCTCAAATCGAAGTTGCTGTCGAAGCCGCTCGAATCATTGTCGATGCTATTAAAGGCGGACCGGTCAAGAATGCCCTTAATGCTCCATCTACTACCGGGGCTGTGCCGCCGATTGTAAGCCAGTATGCGGAACTTGCTCGTCGAATAGGGACAGTTGTCAGCACGATCGGGCCAGGACAAATCAAAGGTGTTGAAGTGCAGTATCGCGGTTTGATTGCTGGAATGGACGTCGAACAGGTTACCCTTAATTTTGCGATTGGTTTGTTACAAAAACACTTTGAAATGCCGTTGAATATGGTTAACACTCCGGTTTTGGCCCAGGAACGCGGCATAAGCATAGACGAGACCAAAAATCCCAAGGCCAAAGACGTGGCTTCAAGTTTTAGCGCCAAAGTCATTACGGATAAGGTTACGCGCACGGTAACCGGCTCGGTCTTCGGTGGGACGCTGCTGCGAATTATTGAAATCGATGGATTTAATATAGAAATGACTCCGCATGGTGCGGTTCTGGTTATCTTTAACGACGACAAACCCGGCGTCATTGGTTCGGTTGGGATGGTCTGCGGCAAGCATAATATCAATATCTGCACTATGGGTGTTGGACAAAAGCCGGCGGAGGAACAAGCTATTCTTGCCGTAAGTCTCGATAAGGAGCCCGACTTAAAAGCGATTGAAGAGCTCGGCAAACTTGAGTTTGTGAATGAGATTTATGTTTGCGCACTGGACTAATTCTTCCGCCTTTGCTGAAGCTGTGGTGGACAAGCGGTGCTTGATGCTCGCACGGAGTTTTCGATTTGGCTGAACAGTTAATAATAAGTGTAAGCGGAATGAGGGGTATTGTAGGGGAAAACCTTACTGCTTCTGTCGCCGCTGACTATGGACGTGCGTTCGGGACTTTTGTCAAAGAGAGCTGTGCGGGAAAAAAAGGGAATTTCTCGGTTTCTGTCGGGAGGGATTCGCGTCCCAGTGGCCAACAGCTTTTGTCCGCTATAGCAGAAGGATTATGTACTGTTGGGATTGACGTGATTGATTTGGGGGTCGTAACCACACCCTGTGTAGGGATTATGCTGAGGGAGCTTGGCTGTGCAGGCGGGGTAGTAGTAACGGCTTCGCATAACCCGGGCCAATACAACGGCATAAAACTGCTGCTCAGTAACGGTATCGCTCCGCCAAGCGGTGCAGCAGAAAAAATAAAGCAATATTTTTTCGACAAACATTTTTGTTTCGCAGATTCATCTGGTCGTGGTAAAGTAACTTCCAGCGAGCAGGCCGATACTGCTCACATCGCTAAGGTTTTAGCAATTGTTGACAGAGGCACAATCGCCGCAAAAAAATTCAAGGTTGTTCTGGACAGTGTTAACGGGGCAGGCGGGCGGATAACCAAAATATTGTTAGCCGAGCTTGGCTGTGAAGTTTCAGCGATAAATGATGAACCTACCGGCTTGTTTGCTCACGCGCCTGAACCGATTGCCGATAACTTAAGAGAACTTTGTGAAATAGTAAAAACCGAAAGGGCCGATATCGGTTTTGCTCAGGACCCCGATGCTGACAGATTGGCAATTGTTGACGAGAACGGAAGCTATATCGGTGAGGAGTATTCACTTGCTTTGTCGGCAAAATATATTTTCAGCAAAAAAACGGGTAAGGCGGCTACGAATCTTTCTACTTCGAGGATGATTGACGATGTCGCTGAAAAGGTTGGCGGCCGGGTTATACGCACTGCCGTCGGTGAGGCCAATGTAGCCGCGGCGATGTTCGAGAACGATTGTATCATCGGAGGAGAGGGTAACGGGGGTGTGATTGATTTGCGGGTGGGGCCAATCCGCGACAGTCTTGTTGGTATTGCTCTTGTCCTGCAGTTGATGGCTGAGACGGGAAAAACGATTAGCCAGTTGGTCGGTGAAATCGGCGGCTATTATATGAGCAAAGATAAATTTACAGCGGACACCTTACAGGCGCAAAAAATCTTGAATTTGGCAAAGAAGGCTTTCGCTGATGCAAAACTCGATACAACTGACGGCTGTAGATTCGATTTTGACGATGGCTGGTTACACCTGAGAGCCAGTAATACCGAACCTGTAATAAGGATAATTGTTGAGGCAAAGGACCGGCGTACTGGTGAAAAATATGTGGATACAGTTTTGAAGATACGCGGTGAAGTGTTGGATTAATAGGCTCATGGATAACGACAAACAAATCATTGCCTCCAGGCAAATAAAATCTATCACATATCTTGGCATTGCAATAAATATTGCTCTGGCGGTTATTAAAATCGTGATTGGCTTGTTATCAGGTTCGCTGGCACTGTTGGCTGACGGCATCCATTCGCTTTCTGATGTAGCCACTGATGCCGCTGTGCTTTTAGGCCTGCATCTGAGTTCGAAAAAACCTGACCAGAGCCACCCCTACGGCCATGGGCGAGCGGAAACTTTCTCCGCCGGGTTAGTTGCATTAGTCTTGGTTTTCGTGGGGGGGGCAATGATTTACTACGCCACTATGGCCATAGCCAGAGAAGAAGTTACGACCCCTCGAATAGGAGTTCTAATAGTTGCAATAGTTTCGATTATTGCTAAAGAATGGCTCTATAGAGCCACAAAAAAAGTCGCGATTAAATCTCATAGCCCCGCACTTTATGCCAACGCCTGGCATCATCGCAGCGATGCTTTAAGTTCGATAGCGGTTGTAATAGGGTTTATATCGCTGGAACTTGGTTTTGGTTATGGTGACCAGATTGCCGCAGTGGCGGTTGGTCTTATGATAATTTTTGTTGGTGTTCGTATAACTGGTGATTGCCTGCGCGAGCTGACAGAAAGCGCTATCGATACGGATACAATTGAGCATATAAAACAAATAATCAATTCTGATTCTTCGATACGTCAATGGCACAAGCTGCGGACCCGTACAGTTGGCAGAGAAGTTTTTCTGGACCTGCATATCCTTGTTGACCCGGAGTTGAATATAGCCGTCGCTCACGAAATAACTGAGAGTCTGGAAAAAGCTCTGGATGAGGAGATTTCTCGCCCGGTGAACATTACGGTGCATATTGAGCCGGATATACCGGATTTGCGAGAATAAGTGCATATCTCAAAGCAAATATTGGTGGTCTAATTGCTATCTTTCCAATTCCACCATTTCAATAACTGTGGGTTGTGTTCGGTGTTTGAGGCGTAGTACACCGCGCAGCGTAATACATAGAGCATGCATCTGTCAACCGGAGTTGCCTTAAAATCGCATAGTTTTTGATAAAGTTTCTCAGGGTTCTTTCCTTTGAGTTGCCCAACAGAGTGAACGCCGATATTTTGCATATCCTGAGCGATTCTTTTGCCCATGCCGGGAATTTGTTCCAAATCTTTTGAGGATGATTGTTTCATAGTCCTTAAGCCCTTTCGTTCTATTATATAAATAAAAAGTTGTGCGTGCACCCAAAATAATATCACAAAACTTTGCAATTACATATTATATCGAATAAAATACTATATCTTTGTCGGCCCTGATATTGATTTTGAAAGAATCACATTTACGATGAGCCTTAAAAGTTTTTTTAATCCTAAATCTGTTGCTATAGTTGGAGCGTCCCGCCAGAAAAATAAGGTCGGATACGAAATCTTAGCCAGTATGATGGAGGCGGGATATAAGGGTAAGATATATCCGGTTAATCCCCAGGCGGATACTATTGAAGGATTGAAATGCTATCCTGACCTTGAATCTATCAAACAAGTACCCGAATTGGTGGTTATTATCGTTCCGGCCAAGATTGTGCCGGCGATTATGCAGCAGTGCGTAAAGATTGGGACAAAAGCCGTTATTATTATTACTGCCGGGTTTAAAGAGGTCGGCAAAGAGGGCAGAGAGCTTGAGCAGCAGATTATTCAAATCGCCAGACAGGCCGGCATCAGAGTCATAGGCCCCAACTGTCTTGGAGTGATAGCGCCTGGGCACAATTTAAATGCAAGTTTCGGTGGAACCATACCGAGGCCCGGTGCCATCGGATACCTCTCACAATCAGGGGCATTGTTAGCGGCTATTCTTGATATGGCTAACACAAACAATATCGGTTTCAGTAAGCTTATAAGCATAGGCAACAAAGCGGATGTAGATGAATTGGATTTGATAAAGGTCTTAGGTGAGGATCCTGAAACCAAAGTTATCGCCGGCTATCTTGAAAGTATTACCGATGGCAATGCTTTTGTCAGCCAGGCGGAGCGGATTTCTCATCATAAACCCATACTTCTTATGAAATCCGGCGGGACGGCGGCAGGTGCGAAGGCCGCTTCATCACATACCGGAAGTTTGGCCGGTAGTGAAACAGCTTATGAGTGTGTATTTGAACGGGCGGGAATAATTCGATGTGATTCGATAAAGGAACAATTTGATTATGCCCAGGCCTTTGGAAATCAACCGCTTCCGGCCGGACCACGCGTTGCTGTTATTACCAATGCGGGCGGCCCGGGGATAATGGCCGCTGATGCTATCGAGAGAGAAGGGCTTAGCTTTTCAAAACTAACCGATGAAACGGTAAGTAAATTAGCATCTAAGTTGCCGGTGGCTGCGAATTTATATAATCCTATCGATGTTTTGGGAGATGCATTGGCCGATCGGTATGAGTTTGCGATTGATGTTGTTCTTGATGACCCCAATGTGGATACAATTCTGGTGCTTCTGACTCCACAGGCGATGACTGAATCTGAGGGTACTGCCGAGGCTGTTGTCAAAATATCTCAGGAAAAACCTGCAAAGCCGATTTTTGCCTGTTTCCTGGGGGCAGGCAAAGTCGAAGATGGTATGAGAATCTTGCGAGAAGGAAAAATTCCTGTGATAGATTGCCCCGAAAGTGCCGTAGCAACAATCAAAGTTATGACTGATTATGTAAGATGGCGATCCAGGCCGAAGCGAGTCGTAAAATTGTTTCCAGTTAATCGCCGTAAGGTCGAAGGTATAATCGAGAGACACCAGCGACAGGGTATTCGGGAAGTCGGAGAGACCGAATCAAAAGAGATTCTCGAAGCGTATGGTTTTGTTAGACCCAAAGGTTCTATTGCCGCCACATCTGAGCAGGCGGCAAATATTGCTCAACAGTTGGGATTCCCCGTCGTATTGAAAATATGGTCGCCTGATATATTGCACAAATCGGATGTTGGAGGTGTTAAGATTGGCCTCAATAGCAAGCAGGAAGTTAAAGATGCCTTCGATTTGATGATGTACCGAATACCGAAAAAACAGCCCGAAGCGCATATACTTGGTGTTCTTGTACAGGAGATGTGCAAGAGTGGAAAAGAGGTTATTCTTGGGATGCATCGCGACCCGCATTTTGGTCCATTGATGATGTTTGGTATGGGCGGGATAATGGTGGAAGTTCTCAAGGACGTCTCATTTTATCTGGCGCCCCTGACGGCTGAAGAAGCCGAGCGTATGCTGATTAACACAAAAACATATCAAATGCTAAAGGGTGTGCGCGGCCAGGAAGGCGTGGATATAAAAGCAATAGCCGAAGGATTGCAAAGACTTTCTCAATTGGTTACGGAATTTCCTCAGATCCAGGAGATGGACATAAATCCGTATGTTGTAGGCCCCGAAGGCACAACGCCGATTG
>JABMRO010000231.1 GCA_013202635.1 Planctomycetota bacterium | reverse complement strand
TTAGTTGTAGTGCTCATGCTTGGAAGATAAGCACATGCTATGCCAGAAAAGAGATCTTAGGATCAAAACAAGATTTTCAGAAGCTTTTCTACGAAGCAAGACTTGGCTATTGTTGGTTGTGCTTGTCAGGCATTTTGTATTTCACTTCACGCTTCACGCAATACGAAAATCAGTCATGCCGCAGTGGTCTGAAAACGCATAACAAAAAAAGGGCTGAAGCCTAACGCTGACAGCCCTGTGAAATTCCTTATATTTATATTCTCTCGGATTATTCTACGTCTCCGCAGCCAGCCGACAACACCTGCGCCTATGGAGCCAAGCATAATTGCCCCCGGGGTGGGAATAGGAACAGGTGTTATTTCGGCTGAGATGCCGCCCTGAGTTGACGATACACCAAACAGAGACATTTCTTGTAATAAATGAAATGTATTGTTAGTGGATATTTCAAGAGTCAGGTAGTAAGTGCCCGGGTTAAAAGTATCGCTGTCATTTTCAAGAAGCACTATTGGCATTGTGGAAGTATCATAGATGTGTTCAAATTTACTGTAAGGATTCATGCCCGAATCATAAACGCTAACAAGCATTGACATATCCACTGTCATATATCCCGTAAAAATAGTCAGATTTTGACCGGTGAATCCTATATTCAGCATCCACGGTGTGGTCATGCTCACCTCGAACTGTGCGGATGCACTGCTGTCGAAAAAGGCCAAAGAGGGTTCGGTCACATTGCTTGATATATGTATACTTGATTATAAGTTGACACTGACAAAAAGTCGGCAGTACTTTGACTTATACCTAGCATGGCTATGCCGGTAATTTCGTCCATTATATCGACAATTGATGTTGAGGTAACGGGCGGGATAAGTCCCGTGTCCGAGTGTGGGTCACTAAATAAAGGGTTGTCGATATTAATATTTGTCTGTGCTTCGTAGTTAATATCCGTTACACCTGCCATAGCCGCTCGTGACATCGAAAAACATAACACTAATAACAGGATTTTCCTCATTATATTCCTCCTTGCGAATTTAATTTCAGTTTACGCTTCAGCCATGATGGGACTATAAACAATGCGTTATCTTGGGGTGAAAGCCTGAGAGGAAACTTACACAAACTTAATCACCCTCATCCTTTAAAATGAATTTATCAGAGTAACATAAAGGAGTCAAGAGAGGTTTCTCAAAAATGAGATATTTTATGTAAATATATCAGAAATTGTCCTTTTGGGGTATTTTCATGCCACAATTCAATGTCTCCTTCGATGGTTTGAGGCGCATCAGATTGTCGCCGAGTGCTAAAATAGTATCATGTGACAGTTACATTAACGCAGAGTCAGAAATGAAAACCATTACCTCGTTTGAATTTCCATGAATAATTTCTCTCCTGCTTGTAGCTTCTGCGGTTTGTTCAGAATTCGACATGCTCATCAATCAGGTATGTCTTTTTCGTTTCGGCCTTTTTCTTGTGTGCTTTTTTTGCGTTTTTCTTTTCCTTGTTTTCTTGGTTTTCTTGGCCGGGCCGGTTAACAATTCAGCCGGGGCAACGTTCAACTGACGCGCCGGCACATTAACCGACACTATTCGTACTTTTATCCCCTGGCCTAAGCGAATGTTGCATCCCGAATTCTCCCCGACGATACTCTGCGACCTTTCGTCGTATTTCCAATAGTCCTGCCCCAAATCGGCCATCCGGATAAGCCCTTCGATACCGAATTCTCGCGATTGCACGAATAGGCCGAAACCTGTTAACCCCGTCACAACGCAGTCAAGCTCCTGCCCGATTTTCTTACTCAGCATTTGCAGTAACAAAACCGCCTTCAATTCTTTCTCGGCGCCGTCTGCCCGCTGCTCGGTGAAAGTGATGTGTTTGCCGACTTCTGTTAAATCCGGTCCGGCTGAAATGTCACTCGCCGAGTCCATGTGTTTTTGCAGGTAACTTTCCAGGACGCGATGAACGAGTAAATCCGCATATCTCCGTATCGGGCTGGTAAAGTGACAGTAATGAGTTGATGCCAGCGCATAATGGCCGATATGCAGCGGGGCGTACTGGGCCTTTTCAAAACTTCGCAGCACGGCTAAATTAATCGCAAATGAGCAATCGGCCCCCTTGACCGCCGCTAACAAATCCTGTATCGCGGCCCTGTTGGGATTTCGTGGCAGATTGAACCCGAATGCCTTAAGGAGCTTGGCGAGGTTGTTCATACTCATAACATCCGGCTCCGGGTGAATCCGCCGGAGAATAGGCATATTCAGTCTGTCTAAAAGTGAAGCTACCGCGTCGTTGGCCTCAACCATAAACATCTCGATTATCGTATGTGGATAGCTGTCATCCGCCGGATGAGCGCCCACAACTCGTCCGGATTTGTCCATCACTAATTCTGTCTCAGGCAAATCCAGATGTAACATCCCGTTTTTCCTTCGCCGTTGCTCAATAGCCCGGCTCAGCTTCTCCATATTTTTCAGTAGGTTGACCACCTCAGGTCTCGTGTCTTTCGTATGACCCTTCAGAATCTTCTCGGCCTGCTGATAAGTAAGACGATGTTTAGAGCACATAACAGAGTTCGCGAAATTGCGGGACACAATGTTACCGTTCTTGTCGTAAGTCAGATAAACGCTTTTGACAAACCGCTTCTGCTCAGGCTGAAGACTGCAAATGCCGTTACTTAAAATCTCCGGCAGCATCGGAATTGTCCTGCCGGGCAGATATACACTGTTGCCGCGCATCTTTGCTTCGTCATCGAGCGGCGAATCCTCCGGTATAAAATAGCTAACATCGGCGATGTGAACGCCTAATACCCACTTGCCCTTGCCTTTTTTCTCAAGACTTATCGCATCGTCGAAATCCTTCGCGTCCGGCGGGTCAATCGTAATAATCGTTTTCTCTGTAATGTCGTCACGATGGTGCGGTTTTTCGGGCTTGAATCGTCCGGCCGCTTCGCGCGCCTGCTCGATACAATCTTCCTCGAACTCGCCCGGCAAATGATACTGCCGGATTATCGATTGTATCTCGCTTTCATATCTTCCCGCTTTACCTAATACCTCGATTATTACACCGCGTGCTAAATATTTTTCAGTAGGATACGATAATATTTCGACCACGACCTTGTCTTTTTCCTTCGCCCCTTTTGCGCTGACATCATCGACGGAAATCGGATCTACAAAACTTTTGCCATCCGGCTGAACAATCCACGCCTCCGGATGTTTCATCAGCGTCCCGACGAATCTGTTTTGTGCCCGTTCGAGGATTTCGATTACTTCCCCGCTGTACCGCATCTGGCCGCTGCGTTTGCCTTGTCTTTTGACCTTCACAAGGACAATATCTCCGGCCATTGCCTCACCCGTAGCGCTCGGCGGTATAAATAAATCGCCGTGCGAATTGGGCTCACGCGGCGTCACGAAGCCGAATCCTCTTGGATTTGACCTGAATGTCCCCACGATTTGACCGGCCAATGACGGCAGGCTGATTAAATTCTTCGCCCCTATCACAACATGTCCGGCCTGACGAAGCTGGTCGAACGCCTCTTTGAACTGCGGATAATCGTCTGAGCTTACCCCCAGCGCCTTGCCCAACTTTGCCAATTTCACAGGTGCGTAATCACTGTGCTTCAATAGTTTTATTATTTGCTTTTTATATATTTCCGCCATGTGAACCAATTATACCTGTAGCAAAGTCAAAACTCAAGAAACAATCAATTTAATAAATATCACACGGATTGACGGAGAATTTTCCGCCCTTGTCCCTGATTGCTTATGACCGGTGGCACCTTCAAACTTGTTTGGAGGTGGTTCATCTTGTAGGGTGTACAACTTGCCTGCCCTTGTATCTTAGATTATAGGCGATATAACAAGAT
>JABMRO010000230.1 GCA_013202635.1 Planctomycetota bacterium | reverse complement strand
GGAGAAAATTTCGCACGTTCTCGTGACAAAAGCAATTTTTAGAGGCCCCCTTTATAACAAAAAAACGTATCCATCCGGTCATCTATTTTCATGATGACTTGTGAATAATCGATGCCAGAGATACATAATAGTCAACTCTCCATATCGCATTTCTGGATTTCGGTAATTGACAAATCTCTTGAGATATGATACATTATTTTGTTAGAGAAACATCACCTGAAAATCTTCTTCTTTTTCTTGCGAGTTGTATGCTTACAAAAGGCGGTAATTAAATTGCCCGAATATTGGAGGCAGAGGATACGAGAATGATGGAGGTAAAAGATTCGGGAGTTTTGCAGACGTTCCCCTTAAGCTCATCCTGGTGTTGTTCTGTCCATTTGCATACATTGTAATGGCGGTGAATTCAGTTATGGATGACGAAGAGAAGTTTAGTGAATTAGGTAGTTTTTGAGGGTAATTCTATTTGAAGGAGTACTATTATGTCTAAGAAATTGATTTATTTAACTTCTTTTGTATTAATGCTGAGCCTGGCCAGCAAGGGGAGGTCAGATGCCTGGAACCCGAGCCCAGATGATGGTTACATCCATGAGGATACATGGCTGAACCTTAGCTGGGAGCCGGGAGATCATGCGGTCTCACACGATATATATTTAGGCGAGAATTATGACGATGTGAAACACGGCACCGGAGGTACGTTCATAGGCAACCAGGAAAGGGCGTTTTTTGTTGTCGGCTTTCCCGGATTTCCTTATCCAAAGGGTCTTGTTCCAGGGGCAACTTATTACTGGCGAATCGATGATGTCAATGATCTGCACCCGGAGAGTCCGTGGGAAGGCGATGTCTGGAGCTTTATGATTACACCCCGGACGGCTTATGCCCCTGAGCCTGTTGACGGGGCTAGATTTATAGATCCCAATGTGACTCTCAGGTGGCAGAAAGGTTTTGGTGCGAAATTGCACTACGTGTACTTCGGCGATAATTTTGAAGAGGTTAGCAACGCCTCCGGAGGGATGCCGCGGGGAAGCACAACTTATATTACCGACCTTCTTGAATTAGATAAGACCTACTACTGGCGGGTAGATGAGTTCGATGCTGTCGCCACGCATAAAGGTGATATCTGGAGCTTTACGGTCGGGGCGGGTGTACCACCCGATGTGGCGGGAGGCACTATCTACGTCGATGTGGTCAACGGAGACGACAACAATGACGGATTGACACCCCAAGCAGCTTTTGCGACCATTCAGAAGGGTATCGATACAGCAGGGGACGGCGATGTAGTTTTGGTCTATCCGGGGCTGTACCAGGAAGAAATCAATTTTATGGGTAAATCGATAACAGTGCAGGGTGTTGTTGCGAGTCCCGCTGGTGTGCCTGTTCTCCAGAATCCCGGCGATTTTGCAGTTTCGTTTTACAGTGGCGAAGGCCGTGACAGTATCCTGAAGAACTTCATCATAAGAGACAGCTTCATGGGTGTCTTCATTGCCGGCAGTTCTCCCACTATCAGCAATCTAACAATCGTGAACAATACATACGGTATCGAAGCCTATACCGGCTCAGAGCCGGACATAAGCAACTGCATTGTCTGGAACAACTCCGATGACGATCTGTTTCAATGCCAGGGGCGTTACAGTTGTATCGAACGAGGAAGCGAAGGCGAAGGTAACGTCATTGACGATCCGCTTTTTGTTGATCCCGACAGCGGTGACTATCACCTACGCTCCGAGCGTGGCCGATATTGGCCGGAGTATGATATTTGGGTCCTCGATAAAATTACCAGCCCTTGTATCGATGGCGGTGATCCGAACGCTGACTACTCGAATGAACCTACACCTAATGGTGGTCGCATTAACATGGGTGCTTACGGGGGCACGATGGAAGCCAGCATGTCACCGAGCGGACAACCATTTTCCCCGCCCGGCAAAGCTTCCAATCCCAATCCTGCCGACGGAGCAATTGGTGTTAACAGAAATGTTATATTGAATTGGACTCCAGGTTTAAACACCGTCTCCCACGATGTGTACTTTGGCACTGATAGAGAAGCTGTTGTCGATGCCGATACTTCCGATACGACCGGCATATATCGAGGCCGGCAGTCTGCCACCAGCTATACGCCGCCCGGAGGTATTGGATGGAGTTATAGCTCTTACTACTGGCGGATAGATGAGGTCGATAGCGAGAGTAATAAGACAACAGGTGACGTTTGGACATTTACTGCAACGATTCCACCACCCAAAGGCAGGGCTTGTTTCCTCGGTGATACGTCTGTATGGGTAGATGGCATGCTCGTGCAAATCTCGAAAGTTGCCGCAGGTCAGACAGCCGCTAAAGTCGCTTGTCTGGCAACAACAACAATGCAAATCGAAAAACTCGAAGAGCACGAAGGGACGTTCGAATGTCGTGACATAGTGCTCGAAAGCGGAAACCACATCAGCGTGGTGGATGCACACTGCTTCATGCTCGATTCCGGACAGTGGATCGCGGCACAAGACTTAAGAAGCGACCTCCGATTGAAAACATTAAGCGGCACAGTCGGTATCAAAAGCGTTGCAACAAGAGCCGTGCCTTTTGTCGGCAAGGTGTACAATCTGAAGATCAAAGGGGCAGACCGGTACTTCGTTGGCAAAGACAGAGTAATTGTACGAGACTATTGAGGCTCAGGACTATCCCAGACTGTGGTGGGAACTGATAGAAGATAACTCGATTCTATAGGTTATACAGCATCAGGATTTTCTGTAAGACTACTCTGAGAGGTGTTTTAGGTACAATTATGTACAAGGATATTGGCGTTGCTCCTAAAAAGGTGGTCATATGGACGGATATGTAGAGGTCTTTGCTGCAAGCGATATTACTTTTGCCTATCTGATGAAGGCAAATCTTGAGAATGCAGGAATCCCAGTTCAAATCACCAACGAGAATCTACAAGGGGCTTATTGTCTTGACGGCATGGTTCCATGTGTACTCGTTCCAGAAACCAATATAAAGCAGGCCAAACAGATTATTGGAGAGATTCAACGGTCATCACAGAATAGCCAGGATGATGATTCCATAGGTTAGTCCGACTCAGGATTTTCTACAAGACCCCTCTGAGAGGTGTTTTATCGTTCTACAATGGCCAAACTCAAGCCGAAGGGTATCTG
>JABMRO010000229.1 GCA_013202635.1 Planctomycetota bacterium | reverse complement strand
GGATAGTACGCAATGATGCCTCAGAGGAGCAAAAGTTGAAAGCTCTGGAAGAAATTCTGGCAAAAGAAATCGGCAGAGATATTCGTTTTGAAAAAAGAACTATAGAGCGGCAGTCAATTGTAGCAACGGGCAGTTTCAAGTACCGTCGGCTGCCTGTGGTGCAGGATGATAGGTATATTCATATGTTCTCAGATGATTTCACACCCGATGGTGGTGGAGGTGGTGGTACTGCGGATTCGGTTTCCGAGTTCCTCCAGGCTATTGGTGACCGAGTTGGGATGCCAGTGATCGACCAGATCGAATCATCCGAGGAAATACGGATCCCTTATAGGCATCACCGGTCTGCCTATCTGAGCAGGGTAGAAGATCCCACGGAGAAGGCACAAAAGCTCCAGTTGCTTATGGATAACCTCTCCCGCCAAACTAATCTGCAATTTACGGTCGGACGCCAACCTGTCGAGATATGGTTTGTTACAGAGGAGAATAAGGAAAAGTGATATGCGGATGTTGGACTGTGGCTAGGAGTCTTATAAGAAAATATTGTAAAAAGTGCAAAAACCCTGCAACATGTTTGTTGAAGTTACGTGTAAATTAGATAATCAAAACGTAGGATATCTTTTTGCGTAGAAAACCATTCATGAATTGAGGTGCACAAATGCGAAATAAAACCTATCTTTGGCTCACGGTGGTAATTAGTCTGTATGCCTTAGCAATGGTAGCTGAAGCCCAAGAAGAACAATGGCTACGGTATCGCTCAGCGCGTGAAGCCCGTCAAATCCTCGGGAACATTGGTTTGCAGCAAGTGGAATTGAGTAATGATAGACCGGCCGGAGTGGAACTTCCAAAGTTTATGGCAGAAAGTCCACTTTTCGGTAGGTTGTTCACCCCAATGGTCAAAAGTGGTCATATTTGGATAACACTTGATCGTTCGTACAAAGATGGATTGTATGATCGACTGTATATCGACTCGAATGGAGACGGGCATCTCAAAGATGAAACTGTAGTGGCAGCCTACCGAACGGAGCAGTATCGAAGTAATTTTGGCCCTGTGAAGGTAGTTTTTGAGGTAGAAGACGGGCCAGCAACATATCATCTTAACTTTGAGTTTTCCAGCTATAATAATAGCAATAGGTTCTTCGCGACGTCAGGAGGCTGGTATGAGGGAGCCATTACTATAGGTGGGCAGAGAAAGTATTGCCTGCTTATCGATCAAAATGCAAACGGCACGTTTAACGATAAGTCTCTCAATGCCTACGAGTGTGATCGTATCAGAATCGGTGAAAAAGACGCGGCTAAGACGAGTTTCGTTGGCAATTACATAGTAGTCGATGCTGTACTGTACCAGCCTGAGATTGCCCGGGATGGTGCTTATATAAAACTTACTGTCGCAGAGGATGTGGTGTATGGGACAATCCGGTTGCCCGAAGCAATCGGTGAGTTTGCAGCCGAAGGAGAAAACGGTCTTTTCACTCTCAAGCCGGAGAAAGAACTGGCACGACTGCCGGTAGGAAAATATCGTATCCATTTGTGGAAGACCGAACGCAAAGATGATGATGGTAATACCTGGGTGTTAACAGGGCAAGAGTTTGGGAACAAGGGTCTCTTCGAAGTCAATGAAAGTGGTCAAACAACGTTGGATATAAGCGAGCCAATCATTTCCACACTAACAGCAAGACAAGGTGATTCAAGGTATTCCTTCAGTCAAAACCTGCGGGGGCAACTCGGTGAGCGTATCGAACTAACTCGCAATGGTTCTCAGCCACGGGCCCCGAAACTGCATATCACAAACAAAGATGGTTCGTACGATCGGACTTTCAGCTTCGAGTATGGGTGAGGCGGCACCTGTTCGCTCTCGTGGCGAGAGCCCAAAAATGTTAAAGGTCCATTTATCGCAACTGTTGACCTCGGTATCCCCTTCAAAGTACAAAGTGAACCTTACACCATCACAGCCTCCGCTATTGGGCCCGAAATATTACGGAAGCGAAATGTTTGGCCAGCGGTTGTTGTGTTATCTGTCATAGTCGCGTGTGTGATAGTCCTTGTGCTCCGCAAAACACGGACGCAGTAACTGGCATTGCAGTTTGAGAAGCTGGAATAGTAATACGATACAAAAAACAATAAAAAGAATTTAAGTTATAAACCACCCCGCTGGATTTGTTTCTCTGATGACCTCAGGTCTGTAATAAGTGAGGTCGAAAGCTATCGGTACACCGTTTGTATACTGCAGGGAGAAGCATTGCCTATTGACTTAGATGAGGATCGCTGTGATATCACGCTTGAGCGAAAATCAAGCCAATTAGATTCATTGTTATCTATATCTGTTGTTCCAATTTCAATGACTCAAGGTATAAACCCTTGTTAATAAAGAAGGAGTTGCGGAAAGCGAAACATTCTTAAACTCGATCCATTGATATGGCCGCGTTTGATATTGAAATTCTTTGATTTGTCCGAGTTTGAGATTTCTAAAACTGGCTGTATGCTGATCAATCTTTCCTGAGGCAACTGAACCGCCACCAGTAGTGTGTAATTTGCCGTCTTTATCTATAGCTACAACTCGATCTGTTTGATCTTTACGCCATTCACGTGAGGTAACGATATGCGTGCCACTATCGCTCTGGAATGCCTGTGACCATAAGATGCCGCCCTGTCTGCCGATTGTCATTCGTTTGCCATCATGGCTTGCTATCGTTTCCCAAGTCCCTGCCGCAACTCCTATACGTATCGTAGTTGACAATCGCCCCTCTTCCATATCAGAAATTGAAGCGGTTAAGTCTTTGAACTTTCTACCAAAAGCATCCATAACTTTACAGGAGCCTTCAGTGCTGCTTGCTCCGAATATGCTACAGGAGAGTTTCAGGTCGTCCGGACCAGTCACCTTGTACATAAAACCATATTGACCTGCCTCCGGTTCCTGATTCCATTTGGTTGCATAAATTTCCATAGGAAGCTGTGAACCATCCGGCTGCCAACATCTTTTTCCTTCTTTCGGCCAGTCACAGACTCCAACTAATTCAACCTTAACGTCATCAGGTAATTTTACGGAATATTTCCCCTTAAATCGCCAAGAATCCGACAGTGCCCCAAGTAGATTAGTATGAGGTTCAGGAGCAATGCGTCTCCAGCGTTTGCCGTTCGACTCGCTTTGGCCGAAGTATTGTACTAAAGTGCCGTCCTGGCGAACAGCCATCCTGCATTTAGCATTTTTATATTCAGCTAACTCGATAACATCATTAACGATATTGGTCTTATCTTTGTGTCCATTGGAGTATAAGACAACGACACGGCCGTCAGGAAAGATTGCCATTTGCTCTTCGTCACCATGAGGATTATCAAAAAACCACGTCCCTACCATTTCCGCCGGCACTTTACTTCCGGCAGGAATTCCTTTAATCTCTACCTGCACATCGGTTTTCAAGCCTTTTGGGCTGGTGGGACATGTAACCGATTTGTCTGCAATCCGGCCGTTTTCGATTCTGACCTGCAATAAAGCCCGGTTATTGTTTTCATCAAACTCGGAAATTCTATTGTCATAATCCAGAAAAACGTTGAAGTCATATTTGCCATCCGGCAAATGGAAATACCCCGTACGTTCGTTCCATCTCTTACCAGGCTCAATAGGTCCCGCTTCATGCCAGCCTCTGTGTACATTCCCCGCCTCATTCAGATTATCGCCTGGATCACCGCGATAAAAGTTCAGTTTAAACTTCGGGATAGCAAGAGCGCATTCATTCTGTATAGAAACAACAAGGTTACACACCCCTCGTTTCTCATCTAAGCGAATATCAAAATCCGCAGGTGTGATATCAACTCCTGAAACTTTTCTTGCGGCCTTTGAATCGAGTTTGTGCTGGCCAACATAACTTAGATACTCAAAACCGAATTGCTTAACTAATTTACTGGCCCTGCTCATCGCAGAATCATATCGTGAGAGAGGCATTTCTTTAGTAGAAACAGCGATTTCGAAAATGGTGTTACCGGGTTTTGTGACCTTTTCTAATAAGGCCGGTAACTGCTCCCAGGTAACTTGCTGTCCTTCAAATGTCATCGTGTCCGGGCCGACAACCAACCTGACGGAAGGATGCGGCATCTTACCAACATCATTAGCATTGGCCCTGCTGCCTCCAGCCATTGGCAACAGTATAAAACCAAGAATTAAAAGAACTGTAAATCCCCCTATGCCAATTTTTGCATTTTTAGGTATTGGTCGATTCAACATGATTTTAATCCTCCTGTGTAAAGCCTTTTTGGATTCAATG
>JABMRO010000228.1 GCA_013202635.1 Planctomycetota bacterium | reverse complement strand
GCCCTTATCTTCAAATTAAAACTCCCAGCAGGCCATTTAAACGACGAACTCCCCTTGTGGGGTAAACACCCTGATTTTCAGGTGACATTGCGTCTCCGTTTTGTCACTACAAATCCCAAATTTGCCTATATCGCGTCCGAATAAATGTCAATTATTTGCGAAAATACAAATATTTATTGAGAAATTTTCACTAACATCGGATTAAGTATACGGGTGAAATGAAATGTATTAATCATGTATTTTTTTGGACAGCCTTTTACTTGCAATCTTTAGCATCCAGAAGTCAATGGATCCTTACAGACTAGCGAAGCCCGCTGTGAAGCCATATGTTTTTCAACAACTTTTTTAGACGACTATTCCAGATCGGCAAACGCTTTCTCTATTGCGTCACGCATCTTGGGTCCCCGTAATACTTCAACCAAGACCCCGTTCTGATCGATCAAATACATGGTTGGGATGTAGGAAACCGCATACTGAGAGGGTATCGTTGTCTGGGACCAATCGCCGAGGACTGCCTGAGTCCAGTTCATTTCCTGACTCTTGGTAAAATTCCGTACTGTTTGGGCTGAGCGGTCGAGGCTTAGGCCGATCATGGCAAAACGCTCGTCGCCACCAAACGCTTTATAGAGTTCTTTTAAAACCGGAATCTCGGCAACGCATTCACCACACCATGAGGCCCAGAATGCCAACAGGACGATTTTGCCGCGCAGGTCTTGCAGTCGAATCCTCTTTCCATCGAGGGCTTCAACATCAAATAGTGGTGCGGCCTGACCTTTACAGAGTTGCGAATTCATTTCAACCGCTAATTCGCCGACATCCAGTACGTGCCTTTCATCTTCATCAGTACTTTCAGGAACGTTAATTGTGTGGACCGCCACGGCCACAGGAGCGCCCAGTCACCCCCCGCCCCGGGGTGGATCGTAAATTCGAAGGACGAACTCGTATTTGCCGGCCTTGACACCGTCAATGCGGAAAGATCCGTCCGAACTGAGTTTGACAAAGTGCTTGTGCAAGGTCTGGAAATACGCCCTGCCCTCGCGCGATGCCGTCCATATATCACTGAATCCTCGACGCCAGTCAAAATCCAGCTCCTTGATCTCATCCGGAACCGGTATGCCCTCTTTGAGGGCTACGAAGTAATTGATACCGTAGCCCCATGTCATTTCTCGGGTTCGGCCCGGTGGAAGAACTACTTTACCTACGACCGTGCAGCCCGTGCTGTTGAGTGCCACCTTGTACGTTCGGCCCGGCTCGACGGTCAGCGGTAGGTGTTGGCTCGATGTGAGTTCGGACTGCTCCCACGGGCCGAGATCGGGCTTGATAAGAACAGGACCTGGGACGACACGATCGAATACGAACCGGCCTTCGTTATCGGTTCGCGTATCGTACCTCGCGAACAGGCGCGGTGAGTCGGGATTGTAGAGACGAATCGGCGACAACCTGACCTGATAGTTCTTAACTGGCTTGCCACCACAGACGAGTCTACCATCCACCCGGCTCCAGGATTGCAGACGGACTTGCGGTGATGCGTACAACTGCTGCGGAGTGACCTGCGCATAGCCCTCCTCATGCAGGACAGCAATCAGGGCTGAAGTTGTCTCCGGTGGAAACGAGAATGCCCCATCTGTACCAGTCTTAACAACATATGCGTCCTCTGGTCGAGACAGATCCCCGTTGGACAAGTCGAGGTGTTCCATTGGAGTGCTAAGACAGACTTTGGCTCCTTCAATCAGCTTTGAATCAGCTCCGATGACCACGCCGGTGATGTTTGTGCCGGATTCAAGCTCGAATCGATATGTCCTGTTCTCGGCGTCTGCAACACGGAACATCTCCGACATGACCGGTACATAGCCGTCGGCTTCGACTCGCACATAATGTCCGGTGTCGGTATGCCTGACCTTCCACTCGAACTTGCCTTCGTTCGCCTCAAATGCGTCGCTACGTGCGATAAACGGCGTACCTCCGTTGAGCAAATCCAAAACAGGTACGACGCGGAACCTTTTGATGGGCCGTCCGGTGTCTTTGTCGACGACGGTTCCGCTTACGGTCACAGGCTTTATCAACGTGACAACATGCTCTGTCCCGTCGGCTACGATGGCAGCATCGCTTAGGCGCGCAAAGCCCTCTTTAGAGAAGGCATACTCGACTGCGTCCGGCGGAGCCGAGTCCCAGGAAACGCGGCCCTGTTCGTCGGTTTCTATACCACGTTGCAGATTTGCCGGATTGGGCTTTAGGATGTACCGATAGCCCTTGTACCGTTCTGGAATGACGCCCACACCCTCAAGTGGTGTACCGTGGATATCGACGACGCGCAGGCGGATCGAGTGTCCCGGCTCGAGGGTAAACTTGAGGGGCTTAGGCAAGTCCTGCTCAAGTACACGGCGCAACACGGGAGATTTGCTGGGTGCTTGGGCGCTGATATGGAGCGGCTCGAGTTTACAGTGCTTGAACTCGAATCGGCCTTGCTGATCGGTTCGAGCGACTCTACTGAAGAATCCGGATCGTCCAGTCATGAGCAGGGCCTTCTCAATGGGCTTGCCTTGATGGTCATACACAAAACCGGAAACGGTAATGCCCCTATCCATCACCATGACAGCAGAGAAATCCCGTAACGTGTCTTTGAGATAAGGCGATGCTGAAATCCACCGATCAAGCGAGACGTACTCGGGATGCGTTATCTCCATTGAGAGTTTATCTAATTCTCGGGGCATAGCGTCGCTTCGCCATTTGCCGTCAGCATCGGTCCTCACAGCATGTTCTATATAGAATATAATCCTTCCTTCTGGGCCTCGCAAAGAGAGATTGACCTTTGCTCCAGCTATCGGTTCGCCCTCTTTGTTCTTAACGATACCACCGATTGATATCCCCTTCTCTAAGGGGAATTCTTGGAATTGGGGAATTACTTCATGCTGAGGCGGATTGTCGATATTTAACCAACGTGCCCTGACAGGAACATAACCATTCACCTCAACATAAACGAGGACGTATTCGGGCTGTGGCTGTGGGATTGAGATGTCACAGCAACCATCGACAGCGGTTGACAGTTCGAGCCGTTCGGGACCCTCGATGCCACCTAAGAAGCGAGCTAAAACCTTGGCGCCAGTGATTGGCTCTTGACTTGTGGAATTAACGACCTTGATCTTGAGTAAGACACTCTTATTTGTTTGGTTTGCGGATGCAACTAATCTCGTGGGAAGTGGAAATACAAGGAACAAGGCCACGCAAATCAGGGGCAGAACCACACATTGAGCACGAGCAGAAAACGGTAATAGATCCGGACAATTCAGAAAATTCTTGAATTTCATGGCCAGACTCCTTCCCCATTTCAGAGATAAAATGTACTCTATGGATTTAGGCATGACTCTGTATCTCGTTTTAAAATGCATCGGTTTGCCAAGTAAATTTCCACGCCCTTACGGACGTGGCATTTTATGTGACGGGCAAGCCCGTCCGACTTCGTCGGATACTTCCATCCACGGGGTTACCCCCGTGGTATTACGAAGGAATAATAAATATAAGTTATCTGATATTTCCGATATTCACAAGTTGAAAACACTCTAACACTTATCAATTCTGTTGCCAGAAAATATCCTTCATCGATTAGTTAGACGCTACAAACACTAATTCGTTACAGACATTTTGTAAAAACTGAAAAAATCTAATAAGTTACACAACACTGAGCACATGTCTGTAATAAGTGTGCTCAAGAGCCATCAAAAAGGCCAAGTTAAATCGGTCCAGCCTATCTGGATTCTAAAAGCTTATTTGTCTGCAGTCAATACCCAGCTGGGACCCCTTAATTAATAAAAAGTCACCCTCTTTAATTGCCTGAAAAACATCACAGTTTTCAGGTGACATTATGACACCATTTTGACACCACAAATGTTGGTTTTGCCTATATC
>JABMRO010000227.1 GCA_013202635.1 Planctomycetota bacterium | reverse complement strand
TACGACCGCTTAACAACTACACCTGGCCTATTGCATCGATAAAGAACTCTACAGGCCTGTCACCGCCAACCCACAGATAACCGCTTGGGATAATCTGCCGGTCTATTGTTGGGCCTGGCCAGGAAGTTTTCTTTCCCCAAATCCATACCCGGCACCAACGATGCAACATGTTGTTGATCGATTTGTCATTTCCATTTCAGTTCGATATACTAATTGTACTGTCTAATTTCATTTTCGTTCATAAGATAACAGCGTGTTGCAGTAATATTAAGAAACAAACGCTGAAAGTTTGGTAGAGTTAATGGCGACAAGGTATATAGAAAGCTAATTTGAGACAGAGATTATAGCCGAAAGTGGGTAAAATGGCGAGCGAGGAGCCCAAGGATGTAAACGTCTATTTTGTAAAAGGTTAGACTAAATGTCACGTGGTACTATTGGCCCTTGACAAGCGCACAAGATTCTAATCACATCACAGGTTGACATTTAATAGTTTTTGAATGCCGTAGTTCCTGCGGATGAACATATCGGCTGCGGGCAATTGCTCACGGGGGATAACCACCACCGGATTATCCAGTTCAAATTCGATAACATCATACCTTGATTCGGGATTCAGTTTCTGAGCTGTCAGAATGTCTGCGATGGAACGTATGGTCATACCATTATACTTTTTAACAACAATTTGACCCAGGTTACTGTAGCCAAGGTTGATATTGGCCGGAAGGACGTAACTTAGTATCACTATGTCACTGCGTTCAGGAGTAGGTTTGAAGGAAAACTCTCGATATTGATGATATAATTGCGGCGAGACCTTGCCGGCCCAATCTTCGCCCCATTCAGCCAAATACCCACGGGTAAGCTTCTGCAGGATAAATCCGCCCGTGATGATGTATTCCGGCTGTTTATCATATTCGTGATACGGTACGAGCATTTCTGAGGCTTTGAAATTCTTAACCTCAGACCGGACCTGAATTTTCTCGCCGTCACGCCAGAGTTCGAATAAAACCTTTTCACCGACAGTTTTACTTGTAATCAGATTATGGAAATCCAGCAATTCGTATTTCGAATGAATGAATTGGCCGTAAGAATTGAGTGCATTTCCATTAATCGCCAGGATGACGTCAGCTTGTTTGATCACATCGCTGCCGGTACCAAGATTATAAACATCGGTTACGTATGTGCCCACCTTGAGAGACGCCGGCATCTTAAGAAAAGAACGCATAGATGGATCAAGAAGTGCCGAAGTGGTAAAACCAACCGAACCAAAGCCCTCATAATCGCCCCTGGCAACGGCGGCTAAAAACCTGTTGATTGTCTCGGCCGGGACCAGACTTGCTTCTTTTCTATCATTGGACCAGAACGCTATGCCGATTGGTTCTGAGTCAACACAGTAAACTTGTCCTGCTCCCGTACGATGGGATGTATTGGCGGCGAGGTAATGGAGGCGTTGTTCGTACGAAGTGTTTGTTTTTCGAACTATTGCTCGGTCAAGATAGCCGCGTCCGTTATATAAACGATTATCCGATGAAAGCCAGTAGAAATCCACTTCAGCTCCTTTTCGGTAGTCCTCGGTAAATACAAGCGGCTTCAAAGGCTCGCTCACTGCATTAGGATCAAGTTCGATTAGACAGAGATTGCTTTCATAATCGACAACTTTGATTTTGGCGTTTACAAATTCGTTCTGGCCATATCTAAGGGCTTTAACATAGGCTAAATTTGCAACGCTCCAGGCCGTCGTGAGCACCTCATATTCTCCTACAGCACAGCCACATGCCCAGTTTTCAGTAAGCTTTTTATGCCTCCATGGCTGACTCTGCTCGTAACCGTAAAAGGATGTTTCCAGGTAAACAATTGATTGTCTCATTGCCTCGGTAACATCGGCCTGGCGACGTTCGGCCATTGTTGGCTGTGAACACAGTGCTATAACAGCACCGAACATGACAGATATGAAAACTATGTGTTTTTTCATAACTTCTCCTCTAAGCGGGTTTCGGCAGGTACTTGGTATTTGTTAAGTATGAGCTGGTGTCTTAGCCGGGCCTTTTTGGCATCGATGGGTAAGGTACGATTGTCACCCATAAATTTTATCGAGTAGAAATCTTCGACGTTCTGCTTAAAGGCTTTGTAAACATCTTCAAGGCTCCAAATGCTGATTCCATTGATGCTCTCAGCCGGCCGGCTTCTAAAACCAGCGGCATAAGAGTTCACCTCATCAGGCATTATTTCCGCAAGGACTATGTACTCCTTGCGCTGACGGTCGGTATTGAGCTGTATCGAGTCTCTAAAAAGGTATCGCAGATAGTGTGGAATATCTGCCCGCCAATCACGGCCCCAGGTTTCGAGGTAGTTTCGTGTTAACGGAACAAACGTAAGCCCGGCAAAACACACATACTGCGGAGGACGAT
>JABMRO010000226.1 GCA_013202635.1 Planctomycetota bacterium | reverse complement strand
GTTACATTCACAGTTAATAAAGTGACTATAGGCAGTAAAGAGTATGACTTTGCCGGGACAACAAGTGCTTCGATAGGAATTTAGTAAGACAAAAGACCTTGTATAACAAAATCCCTCGATACCGGAGCAGAAAACTCCGGATTATCGAGGGATTTTTTTTTGACACAACTGTCCGGCAGCTTGCAAAAAATAAAACGACCCATGCTTTAAGATTATTTACTGCTCAAGACCGAAGATATCGAGCCATTGCCTGGTTTCGCTCTCGCTCAGTCCTCGGCGTTTTGCTGCCGGCTCTTTTGCCACTTTTTTCCGACTCAACTGTTTCTGCATATTATTCCAGAAAGCTTCCGACTTTATCGACGTTGCTTTTCTGGCACGGGCCGCTTTTCGCAATCTTCGGTCGCTGCTGACAATTTTCAACCTTCTCGGTGCGGAGTTTGCGATTATCTTGTCCTCGATTACCGTATCAGTATCAGTACCTAAGCCCGCAAAAAAGACCTCCAGATTGCTTATACCATCGAATCCGCTTTTATCCCAGGGCCCGGTACCGTCAAAAATAATTTCACCGCTTTGGCCTGTAAGCTTCAAATAACTGCCGATAATCCGGCACAATTGAACATCACTGATTGACTCGAAGCCTTCATCCACTTTATGAACTGAGTGCAACAAATTATGACCGTCAATAATAAACATGATTCAAAGTACGCAGGTTATGAACTCTCAACTACGAACTATCGGCTCTCGACTTCAAATCTTATCTCGCCGCCGACGATTGTTTTCTCAACTTTGCCTTTGACTTTCCAGCCGTGATATGGACAGTTCTTGCTCTTGGAACGGAATGTGTTTACATCAATCCCATACTCGGCATTCGGGTCGATAATAGTAACATCTGCCTGTTTGCCTTTACCAAGCGTGCCCTTGTCAACACCGATTATCTTGGCCGGCTTTTCCGTCATCAACCGAATCAATCCGGGCCAGTCCAGAACGCCCGGCTCAATCAGCGCTTTCACGTAAAGACCCAATGCACATTCCAGAGACGCTATACCGAAAGGAGCAGTTAAAAATTCCAACTCCTTTTCGCTTTGCAGGTGCGGAGCATGGTCGGTTGCCAGTGCATCTATAAGGCCTTCGGCAATCGCCTGCTTTAGAGCCTCAACGTCTTTGTCTGCCCGTAAAGGCGGATTTACCTTATAGTTGGTATCATACTCGGCACAACATTGCTCAGTTAAAAGTAAATGATGCGGTGCTACCTCACAAGTAATCGGCAGAGAATCTTTCCTGGCAGCCCTTATCAGCTCGACCGACCCGGCCGTCGATATGTGCTGGGCGTGGTAACGAACTTCCGCCTTCTTGATAAGCTGAATATCGCGCCAGAGTATCATCTCTTCCGCCAATGGGTCTATCCCCGGTAAGCCAAGTATAGTCGAATAGTAACCGGAGTTCATCACGCCATTGCCTGTAAAATTTTCAGCCTGACAATGCTGAGCCACTACCACATCGAACATAGCAGCATATTTCAAAGCCCGCAGCATAACCGCCGGGTCCTGCACCCCCCTGCCGTCATCGGTAAATCCAACCGCCCCGGCCTCTGCCATAAATCCCATCTCAGCAAGTTCAACACCCTGCAGTCCTTTTGTGATGGCTCCCATTGTATAGACATGAGTTTTTCTGGCCTGTCTGCCCTTTCGATGGATGTATTCGACATCGGTTTCATTTTCGATAACAGGATTGGTGTTCGGCATACAGACAACCGAAGTGAAACCTGCCGCAACAGCCGCTGCCGAGCCGCTCGCTATCGTTTCTTCCTCTTCGTCACCCGGCTCACGAAAGTGAACGTGGATATCAATCAAACCCGGCACAACTAATTTACCGGCTGCATCGATAATCGTCTGTACAGGTTTTTCGACTTTACCGACCTCTGCAATCTTTTCATCGACGATAAGTACATCGCATTTTTTGTCGATGTTGTTTGCAGGGTCTATGACCCGACCATTTTTTATTAAGAGTTCAGAGTTCATAGTATTGCCATTCCCGCGCAAGCGAGAATCCAGTTTTGCCCTTACTCAACGTTCTCCAAAAGATATCGTTTTGCCACTCCAAGCACCGTGTCGCGCCGCTTTATGATATCCTGTGTGTTCTGCAAAATCGGCACATCGGGTTTTAGGCCAAGACGTTCTATGGGCCGAGCAAGATAACCTTTATAGGCCTTGACCGGGAACTTAACCTTGTACAGGCCGTTTTTCAATTCGTATATTGTTTTGCGTGAAGATGCGCCGGCAGTTGTTTCTCCGAAGAGCCGAGCCCGCTTATTCGCTACGAACCACGAGGCCCATCCCTCACCGGCGCTTATGCATCGGCTGTCTATCAATAGCGCTATCGGCCTTTTATAACGCGGCCTTTGTGGCTCTTCAGAATCCCTATTCAGAGCAAAATTCAGATACGCACGCCTTGAATCAAATCCACCGCCACTGTTGCCTCGCACGTCTATGACCAGTCCGCGCGAGCTCTTTAATTCACCAACCGCTTTGTCGAGCGAAGATATAAGATTGCTTCTAATCCGCCGCACATAGATGTAGCCTATATTATCATCCAGCATCTTCCACGAAATATCAGCCGAATCCCTTATTCCACTGTTAGGTACCGGCAAACGTGGCAGGTAACGAACCCCAAGCGTTGCAGGAAGCTCAAAATTGTGCACCTGGCCTTTGTCATCAAGCATCTCAAATTTAACAACTGCCCCCTTTTCCTTCTGACGAACGAAGAAACGATACGCGTGGTAACGCATATAACGCTCGCTGGAATAACCAATATACATAGTCCACAGGCGCATGGTTTTCTTGATGACTTCTTTGGCCTCTTCTGCATTAACGCTATTAACCACCATACCTACCTTAACGCCTGCCTTCTCAGCGGGGCTGCCCTTGTCGATATAATAGACTACCGGCCTTTCCTGGTCATCCATCAGGCATGCAAATCCTGGGTCCCATTGCGGAAATGATATATCCGGCAATTTAGCTGAACCGTTAAGCATCTGTGCATGGCTGTCTTTGAGCCGAGCAACTAATTCCATACACAGAAACCCAAACTCATCGTCACTTTTCACTTTTTCAGCCCGCGGCAAAAAGTCCTCTCCCACTGCTTTCCAGTTAATTGCCTTCAGTTCAAAACACGGATAACGCTCTCCAAGTTCTCTGTATAAGTCAAAGAATGCCTCCTCATAACTTCCCCGTTTCTGTGCCTCAGTTATGGAAGTTTTCATTTGTGCAATTTCTGCTCGCTGCTTATTTCGCCCTTTTCGTCGCTCGACAATTTGTTGAAGTTGAACGTACTGAGCGGCCGCCATCACTTCGCCAAACGTTGCTTTGCTTCCGCTGGGCAATTCAACCTCTTTTGCCAGATGTGGTCCAAGCTGCTCCATAAACCCCCACATCCCTTTCGACGGGTCTATTTTTATGCCAGATTTATGATAAAGATTAAAGATGAAGTTGTCCTTTTGGGAAATCAGCAATTTGACTTCTTCAAAGACCGGCACAAGATGTTCAGACGGCTCGTGTCGGCTGTTCGACCAACTATTAACGAAGGGAATGTACTCCAAAACGGTTGTTGTATGCGATTTAATCTGGGCTTGGCCTTCTGTCCAGCCGGGAACACTGTCAGCAGCAAACATAGCCAAATAAACTTTGCCCTCCGGAAGACCATAGATAGTTGTCTTGCCTTTCGGCATTCGGTTGCCGCCTATCATATTTTGCATAAATGCACCGCCCCACCCGGCAAAACCAAGAATAGGGTCAGCACGTGTAGGCGAGCTACTGATAACAAGCAGAGTCTCATCATTTGGGACATCCTCATTTATCTGCAAAACGCCGGTACCTAACGGACGAAGCACAATATTAGGCGAATTTTCAGCAGAAACACGAACATGCTCAGCAATGCCGTGCAGTTGTATTTCTTTGCCATTTGTTTCTAAGACACTCTTAAATGTTTCCGCGTCTTTCCAGGATTGTGCAACCAACCGGTATTCACCGGCTGGAATCTTTTCAAAAGAGAAACAACCCAGGCCATCGGTAACCACAAAATAAATCTCCTTCTGCTGGTTACCTTCTTTCGTTAAGAACGCATCTGTAAATAATCGAAATGTATCCTTACAGACAGGAATACCACTGCTCTGATCACACAGAATTACAACCACTCCGGCTATAGGCTGGTCTTTAGCGTCAATTACCTTGCCCGTAATCGTCCCGGCATCACACTTGGAAAGTAACGAGCTTTCAGCAGAACCTATCTGGACAACAATGAAAATTGAAACTGCTGATATTAATATTCGCTTTTGCATTTTTGGTTTTAAGCTTTAAGTTTTTGTGCTGCCGCCTGGTTGACCAGGAACAACACCGCCATTCTCACAGCCAGACCGTTGGTTACCTGCTCCAGGATAACACTGTTCCGGCCGTCAGCAACCTCGCTTTCTATCTCCAGGCCTCTGTTAATCGGCCCGGGATGCATAACTAAAATATCGGATTTGGCTCTTTTCATACGCTTGACAGTCAGTCCGAAATAATGCGAGTATTCCCGTACCGAAGGAAAAGGATTGCCACCGAGCCGCTCAAACTGAATCCGAAGCATATTTATCACATCGACCTTTTCGATAACCTCATCAAGACTATAGCTTACTTTGACCGGCAACTGGCTTACCTGTGCAGGCATAAGGGTCGGCGGGCCAACGAATATTACCTCGGCGCCGAGTTTTGTCATCGCCCACATATCACTGCGGGCAACCCGCGAGTGTGCTATATCGCCGACAATCGCTATCTTCAAACCTTCAAGGGTGCCTTTTACTTTGCGAATAGTATAAACATCCAAAAGACCTTGTGTCGGATGCTCGCAGAATCCGTCGCCGGCATTTACCACGCAGGCATTGATATTCCTGCTCAAAAATTTCGGCGCGCCGCCGGCATTATGCCGAACCACAACAATGTCAATCCCCAGCGCTTCCAGGTTTCTGGCCGTATCCAGAAGAGACTCGCCCTTACTGACGGAACTGGTCTTCTTGGTGAATTCGATAATATCTGCGCTTAACCGGTTTGCGGCAAGGGAAAAGCTGTTTCGTGTCCGCGTGCTGTCTTCAAAAAAAAGGTTCACAACAACCTTGCCTCGCAAAGGCGGGGCCTTTTTGACTGACCGGGTGCTTATCTGCTCAAAGCCTTCGGCTGTGTCAAGAATGTATGTAATCTCTTCGGCACTAAGCTCCCGCAGCCCAAGTAAGTGTTTGCGATGCCACTTGAATTGTCTGCTTTTTCTTTTCAAAGCCATAGTCTTGTATATTTATATATGAGTATATATGAATTAATGCGAAACTTAATCCACTCATTTACTCAATGACTACTTCGTCCTTTCCGTCCGACTCAACAAGATTGACCTGAACTAATTTGCCCGGTGAGGTATCGGCCTTGTAGCCGGCGTAATCAGCCTGTATCGGCAGCTCCCTGCCGTCCCTGTCAACAAGGACAGCCAGCCTTATCGCCCTGGGCCTGCCCAAATCTATTAGGGCATCCATCGCCGCCCTCGCTGAGCGGCCGGTATATAAAACATCATCAACCAAAATAATGATTTTATCATCTACGTCGAATCCGATTTCTGTAGTGCGAACCAGCGGTTGGGTAGTAACATTAGGCGAGTTAAGGTCATCACGATAAAGCGTTATATCCAGTGTTCCGCACGGTACATCTTTGCCGAGCCTCTGAGATAATTGGCCCGATAACCTCTGAGCAAGAACCTCTCCCCTGCTGCGGATACCGATTATTGCAATATCCAGCTCAACCGGGATTTCAGAAAGAATACGACCTGTCAGGTCATTGAGAACCTGCTCGATTTGTCCCGAATCTAAAATTACCTTCATAATTAAAGCAAACCACTAATAAAAAACCAACCTTCAATATCACATCGAGTATAGCAACTGCAACAGATAAAGGCAAGACTTCTCAATAAGTTTTCATAAACCGCCCTTTTAATACTAAAAACCACAATATTACAGGAACCTGCCGGATAATTTGCTTGATAACAAAAGTGTTTTATGGTATCATAAAGAAATAATTTACACCGCTGGTAAATAACAGCTATGGAGGTTGGCAATCGGGGGAGCATTTATGTTCCTGGTGATTTTTTTGCGCCACCTCTGGAGTTAAGAAGTAATGCATACAGCTAAAAAAACGTTTGCGTTAAGTCTGATAACCTGTATCGCTGTGTTGTACAGTGCCGCCGGCTCTACAGCCAAAGCCCAGGAACCACAGAGTACCAAAACTCTTCAGCCGCAGGGATTAGAACGTGCCGGTATTTACCCCTTAAGACGGATAGAGCCTGACCTGACCGGCGAAGGTGTTAAATTCGCCGTTATCTCTCGAAGTATTACCTATCTCGATGATGAACCACAAAACGATTACCGCCCTGATGTCGAACATAACTGCTTCAACGTCGGCCGACTCTTTCTTCACGACCAGGGCCAACCACCTGCAGGCATTTCACCACATTCGACAGCCATATGCTCTATACTGCTCGGCGAGGACCCCAACGCATTTTACCCCGAAATAGGACAATTTTATTATCAGGGTATAGCACCGCAGGCCCAGGCTGACATCTACGAATTCTGGCATTTCCTGACAAATAATATCTTCGAGCACTCACCGCCGGATGCTGACGTTATAACAATCGGTAATGGCATTCAATTTGAGGATTGGTGGACAAAAGGTATTGAATCATTGGCCGAGCACTATGGTCTCATTGTCGTCGCCGCCATAGGTAACGGCGCCGATGCTCATGATCCTGTCCTTTATCCGGGTGCCGGGGCAAACATCATCGGAGTCGGCGTCATTGACTCTGTAGATACCAAAGACCTTGCAACCAACCTGGAACATTTTGCTTTGGCCTATCCGGAGCATTCGACTTTCGGCCCGACCGGCGATGAACGATGCAAACCCGACATCGTTGCCCCCGGGAATTGCCTGGCTGCAGTTGACAACAAACCCAACGCCTATGAACCAACCGGCAACTGGTCAAGCTTCTCAACGCAAATAGTCGCAGGAACAATCGGTCTGCTCGTTCAAAAAGCCAAACAGGACCCGAACTTAAGTCCCGCCATCTCTCCGGAAGCAGGAAACTGCGTTATCAAAGCAATTCTGTTAAATTCAGCAGTCAAACTGCCCTTCTGGCACAAGGGCCGACTCCAGACCGACGATGACCACACCGCCCCTCTCGACTACATTCAGGGGGCCGGTATGTTAGATGCGGTTGGTGCCTATAAGCATTTAATCACCGGGCCAAATGAACCCGGTGATGTTTCAACAACCGGCTGGGACTTAAACCAACTGTATAGCAGCCAGTGGCTGGAAAATGTTTACAAAATCACATTAGCCGAACCTGCCGACAAATTTATCACAGCCACAGTCGTCTGGAACAAACACTTCGAAAGAACATATCCTTTTGAACCGGCCTCTGAAAAAGACAGCAATCTTCGCCTCGAACTCTGGGCAATTGACCCAAATAACCCGGGCAATGACTATTTGCTCGATTACAGCGACAGCAATGTTGACAATATTGAGCACATCTATATCCCTGCAGATCCCAACTATTCAAACTATGAAATTATTCTGTCTATGAATGAAAATGACGACCCAAGAGAAATAGCCATAGCACAGAGCTACGGCCTGGCATGGAACATTAGCGATAAACAAAACACCGACAGTATCTTTTGGTATGACCTGAATGCCGACGGTATTGTTAACGAATCAGACTTTGCTATCCTGCTCAATAGCATCTTAAACAGCACAAAATCACCGGACAGCTATCTACTCGGTGACATTAATGCCGACGGCGCAATCGACATCAAAGATTTCAATGTCCTCATAGAACACAATAATCGACAGGCCGATTGGTACGTACAAAAAGAAAATAAGCCAGAATAACCTGCGTACAACAGATAATAACATTCAACTTTGACATGACAGTATTTGTTAAGGAGAAATGAGGAATCAAAAAAACATTTCCAGTCAAGTTGGTTTGTGCGGTTCTTTTTCTGACAGCATTTTCTTCGACAGGTTTTGCTCAGGAGCCCTGGAAATTTATTGTTACCTGCGACAGCCGCGGCTATAACAACGGAATCAATCAATTTATCCTCAGTGAGCTTGTTACTGAGATTAAAAGCCAGGGTGTCGATTTTGTTATGTTTTCCGGCGACCTTGTTTCAGGCTACCTGGTAAAGGACCCCGCCATTTTCGAAGCTCAGCTAAGAGTCTGGGTGGAAATAATGAAACCTGTTTACGATGCCGATATTCCCGTATATATCAGCCGCGGCAATCATGAGCTCGGCGATGTCTGGAGTAACTATCCTCATCCCGGCACCAGTCCCGACCCGAATGATAATAACATGCTGCGCTGGCTCAACGTCTTCGGCAATGATTCTTATCCCAAACAAAAGCTGCCCGAGAACGGCCCTGCAAATGAGAAATTTATGACGTATTCCGTTACGCACAAAAATGCCTCTATTGCCATGCTCGATAACTATGCCGGCACACGGCATGATTTTCACCATAAAATCAACCAGGAGTGGCTGGACGACCAATTGGCTGCAAATACCAAACCACATATCTTCCTCGCAAGCCACGAACAGGCCTTTAGGGCTTTGCATCCCGATTGTCTCGACTATTTTCCTGACCAGCGAGATGCGTTTTGGGCCGCAATCAAAAATGCAGGCGGGCGAACGTACTTTTGTGGACACGACCACTTTTATGACCATGCGCGTGTTGATGACGGCGATGGTAAGGCGAATAACGACATTCACCAATATATCATTGGAACCGCCGGGGCGCCGCCCTATACATGGGCGCCGCCCTACGATGGCAATAATAGTAGCTATACTGTGGAACAATGGCATCATGCCAAAGCGTATGGCTACGTCATAGTCGAGATTGATGGGCTTAATGCCACACTGACCTGGATAGAACGCCATTCCAACAACCTGGATATTCCGGGCATATACGAGCCTAACGAAGTATGGAATTACACAGTTACTCCTAAATCGATTTTGCTCTCGCCGAACGGCGGTGAAAATCTCTCAGCAGCAGGTGACTATACTATAACCTGGAAAACAATCGAAGGCGCCAAAGCAGACTACGTGATAATCGAATATTCACTCGACAACGGTCAAACATGGCAGGAGATAGGCCGCTCGCCGAATACCGGCTGGTACGAGTGGGACTCGCTTCCATTCATCAACTCAAACGCCTGTTTGATTCGCATTAGTGATATAAATAATAAACTTATCAGTGACACAAGCGACAAGGTATTTACAATATCCAGATGCCGGATACAACTCAAAGCCGACCTGAACGGCGATTGCAATGTTGATATTCTTGACTTTGCCATATTAGCCGATTATTGGCTCAAATGAGCAAATCCATTTGAACCCTTCCGCAATGAGCAGCAATAGCCGTTTTTATTGCCCCTTACATCAAAGCAGAACCGGATGACACTCTTAAATGCGCCATCCGGCGCCGCATCGACGGACTTGCTGGGGGTGGTCAAAATGCGTGATTAAAATCTTCTTTCAATTTTCAGTCATTTCTGATAAAAAAGTGTAATCCATAATACGAAGAATAATATTATGAAATTGATTGTAAAAAAATCACGGTTAAAAGGAACGGTCGTAATTCCAGGCTCCAAGTCGCACACTATTCGTGCCGTCGCAATCGCCTCATTGGCCGCCGGCCAAAGCCTCATTCGCAACCCATTGAATTCAAGTGATACACAGGCAGCGGTGGCGTGCTACAGGGCATTAGGCGCTGTGATTGATACTTCCGACCCTAAGCTCTGGAAGGTTACAGGCACAGGCGGTGAAATCACCGCCCCATCCGAAATCATCGACGTAGGCAATTCCGGAACAACCCTGCGTATCGCAATGGGCTCGGCCGCTCTGGCCCAGGCCGGCCAGACCATATCTTTCACCGGCGACGAACAAATTCAGACCCGACCTGTCGGGCCGTTAATAGAAGCTCTCGGTGAACTCGGCGCTAAATGCACCAGCCTTAAAAACAATGGCAAAGTACCTGTTGAGATAACGGGAAAACTGACAGGTGGAAAAACTGTTATCGCCGCAACCACAAGTCAATACCTCTCCAGCTTGCTCTTGTGCGCACCATTGGCGTCCAAAGATACCGAAATAGACGTTACCCTGCTAAATGAGCCGGGCTATGTGCAGATGACGCTCGACTGGCTCGACAAACAGC
>JABMRO010000225.1 GCA_013202635.1 Planctomycetota bacterium | reverse complement strand
GATTCCATTCGCTGGTGGCCTCCGGCACAAGCTCGAAACAGGTCTCCAAAGAAACCGACTGCCAGTTCGTTGGGTACGGCTCCATGCTGTTGGAAGGTTTCCTGGCGATACTGGTTTTGGTCTGTGTCGCGGCCGGCATCGGAATGGCTCTAAAGCTCGACAACGGCACAATTCTAACGGGTCAGGCCGCATGGCAACATCAATACAGCACCTGGATAGGAGCCAAGGGTTTATCCGACAAAATAGCCCCGGTAGTTATCGGTGCGGCTAATATGATGGGTAAAATCGGAATACCTGAGACAGTTGGAATTACGCTTATGGGCGTATTCATCGCTTCGTTCGCCGGCACAACACTCGATACCTCGACGCGAATCCAGCGCTATGTGATAAGTGAGATGGCAACCGACCTGCGAATTCCGTTTTTGGCCAACAGATGGGTGGCAACCAGTTTCGCTGTGCTTACGGCAGCGGGGCTGGCATTCGCCGCAGGCGCAGACGGCAAAGGCGCAATGGTGCTTTGGCCGTTATTCGGAAGCGCAAATCAACTCCTGGCGGCCCTGGCTCTGCTGTTGGTTACACTTTATCTAAAACGCAAGGGCGGACTGAAGTTCCTTGTAACCGCGGTGCCGTGCCTGATTATGCTTGTAATTACAAACTGGGCTATGGTCAAAAACGAAATAGATTTTATCAGCAAGGGCAACTGGCTTCTCGTTATAATCGGCGGCGGAATTTTTGCATTGTCATTGTGGATGACCATCGAGGCCTTGACGGCCTTTTTCAATCCACCCCGGCCGGCGGAGTCTTAGCAGGATTTAGAGGTATCAACTTAAATTTAGCTGTTCCAGGTTCCCCATTAAGCCTGATTTCATTTTTGCTGACGTATTCTTCGGGAAAATGATAAACCACATCTCTGCGCTGTTCTTCATATGGCTTATCTGCGGCATCGTCACGTATAATCAAAGTTATTGGAAAATCCTGACTTTCATAAGCCTCTTTGGCCGCCGATGTGGCAAATATTGAAAAAGAAACCAAATCATTGTAATTGATTACTTCCACATTGTAAATTCCCAGAAGGTTCTTGCCTAATGTAAATCCAAGCGTGGTATCTATGGTATGTTCGGTCAATGAGTCCGCTTCGGGCGACATTTTGATATTCACTGTGCGGGAGGCCGGCCTTCTCCAGCCTGGTGCCAATTCGACATATGGAGTTCTTACTGCGACAGAGAGTCTCGCCTGCGAGATATCCCTGGCTGTCAACTGGACCTGCGCTTTCAACCTGCTGTCGGCGGGCACAAACATTTCAACTTTCTGTGGATCAATACTCTTAACCTTCACAGGGACTCCGTTTTCATTAACACATTCGATCTCCAACGGTTTTTTTTCAAGCTTAACAACATTGACGTCGATTATCTCCGGTTTACATTCTTCAACGGTAAGGCCACCGAGCTCTTTTATCTCATCACTCCTTCTGAGAAAATCCAGAACCTTTAGAGTGTGCGGGCCGGTAGTAGTCATCTTTTCCCGCTCAGGATTCAAAGAGAAATTAAATTCCAGTGAGCCGTCATTCAGATTCCGGCCTACCTCTCGGATTTTTTTGGCCGGACCTTTAAGCTTGATATTATTAATCAGAGCCTCCGGTTGGCCGTTGAAACTGACCAGGAGCTCGGGGCTGTGGGCCACCCTTATCGTAGCCCTAGGAACTGGTAATTCCTCATCCAGGTCAAGGTCCGTCCAGACCCAGATCAGGATTGTTAAAAATATTACGATTGCTATCTTGCCGAATTTGATTTTTCTTATCATCATATTACACCTGCCTTTGCGATTCTCGTTGCAGTACGAGGCAGCAGGTATCGCATATTCAGTACGGTTATGTTCATGAAATCACTCTTGTCAGATGCTTTCTTAGCTCGGATTCGTCTATATTCCGTGTAATCCTTCCCTCTTTAGCGATTGAAATGATGCCGGTTTCCTCACTTACCACCAAACAGGTTGCATCCGAGCCTGTCGTTATGCCTATAGCCGCGCGGTGCCGCGAACCGAGTTCAACACCGCCGATACTGTCGGCCTCGGCCAAAGGCAACTGTACACTGGCGGCAATTACTCTGTCACCTCGTATAATAACGGCCATATCGTGAAGAGCTGTGCCGGGGTGAAAAATGGTTCTGAGCAGGTCAGCCGTTACTTTGGCATCAATGCGAACACCGGTATCTATAAATTCGCCTAACGCGACCTGCTTTTCTACAACAATAATGGCACCAATTCTGGCTGCGGAAAGTTCAGTTACGCCGGTAACTATTTCTTCAACGGTTCTTGAGAGTTGGTGTAACGAGCCCGACCAGAAACGAGGCTGGCCAAGACGTATCAGGACTCTTCGAATTTCCGGTTGAAAAGCGGCAACGGCAATAATCAAAACGCCAATCAAAAAGCCTTTGTAGAGATGTCTAAGCCGGGCGAAGTCAAACTGCTTATTCTGAACGAGTAAATTTAAGATGAGCAGGCCGATGACAAGAATGAGAATCACGCCGCGAAATAATCTCTCTCCCCGAGTGCCTTCGAGGAAATCAACAATCCAGTAAACCACCAGGCCGATAAGAACTAATTCAATGCCAACAATCCACCAGTCATTATTATTGGCCACCCGCCGGAAATAATCAATGAGCCATTCCAATTCCACGAATCAAATCCCTTTGTTCTACTCGCTCGTAATATGTTATACGCGCGAATTATGGTATCCTTTTGTCGGTTAGCTTACTGGGCTTATCAATAAGCCAAAACATATCTAAATCCGCCATTAGCTGCTGCTGATTAATGCGAAGATTGCGTTGATGCCTTCTGCGTCCTTCAGCGGCCGTCTCACCCATCTGTTCGTAAGAGCTGCAGCCACAGGGCAGTAAAACAAAAACGAACACAATGACAGTTAATATCACCTTAAAAACAAAAAAAGAAATACTTTTCACCATTTTTTCCTCTTTGAAACCACCTTAATCACAAAAAAGACTTTAACACCTTATTTTAACAGCTTTTTAAATTATTGTCAAGTCCATCAAAAAATTTTCGAAATTGGGTTTGATTGGGT
>JABMRO010000224.1 GCA_013202635.1 Planctomycetota bacterium | reverse complement strand
TCAGCGGAATATATATCAGCATCGCAATCCAGATTGAGCGTTTTGCTTCTCGCTCGGTGGGAACAGAGCAGTATTTCTGCACGTAGTTCTGGTCGGCCAGCAAACTCCGCAGTGCCTCCGTTATTCCGTAGATAATCATCACCCATATCGTCCGGTCGAACAGGTGCTCCTGAGAAGTCAGCGTGAATTTCAAGCTTCCAAAGCTAAACTTGTTATTGTCAATCGCCGCCTGTATTAAGGGTTCCGGCCCCGAGAAAACATGGATCGACAAACTAACAGCGCAAAAGAGGATACCTGCAATCATAATAATTGACTGCATAACGTCAGTCCAGATCACCGCCTCCATTCCACCAAGCAACGTATAAATAATAGTAATCAGCCCGATGACTATGATTACAACACCAATGTTCCACGAAACAAACGTACTTAACAACAGGCTGGCTAAGTAAAGAATTACCGCAACGCGCCCTATCATATACAGCACAAAAGCCAAAGCCGCATACACTCGCCCCCAGGACCCGAGTCTTTCCTCCAGAAAGCTATAGGCACTAATCAACTGCGTTTTCCTATAATACGGAACGACGTATTTGCAAACCAGCCAGGCTACCGGTAAGATGCAAAGCGAAAAAATGAAGGGATTCCAGTTACTGTCGAAGGCCTTGCCCGGCGTGGCAATATATGAAATGCTGCTCGTATATGCGCTCATTACGGCCAGGCCGGCCGCCCATGCGGGAATAGAACGACCGGCAACCATGAACTGTTCCGACGTCCGGCACTTACGGGTGTAATAGACACCCATTCCAATCAGCACAGCACTATAAAGAATAAGAATCCCGATATCAATTGCACTAAGATTGTCCTGCATAATCTTTCAACCTACTCATACTTGTTCTATCTGTTTTGTGTAATTCCCAGTTCCTTTATATACTCTTGAATCACCTTGTGTTCTACCTGTCGAAAACGATGAAACGGTTCAGCCATAAAATCACTGCAAATACCCATGCACGAAAGCGCGCACTTGATACCTTTAAGAAAGCTCGATTCATACCTTCCAACATTATAGATGGCGTCGCTGAGCTGCATTACCTCTTGATGCAGGGCTTCCATCTTCGGCAGGTCTTTTGCACAAGCCGCATTATAAAGCTCGACATAAAGCTGTGGAAGCAGGTTGGCCCCTCCACAGACGCTGCCATGCCCGCCAAACAAAATTGTCTCGGCCAGCAGTTCCTCCCGCCCCATAAGAAGCGAAAAATCCGGGTGGTCTTTAAGAAGGCGCTGAAGACGACGAAAATAAATCATATTGCCGGAGCTGTCCTTTATACCGGAAATGCCCGGAAAATCAGCCGCAGCTCGTATCGTTTCCGGCTCGAATACCAGCTTGGTATAGCTTGGCATGTTGTAAAGAAACACAGGCAGCGGCAATTCAGGTGTTAGATGCTTGAGGTATTCGAGCAGCTCCGATTGTCCCGCGGGAAAGTAATAAGGCGGCGCCAGCACAACCGCCTGTGCACCGGCATCACGGGCTTTACGGGAAATGTTCAAGGACTCTACAAAGGACGTATCGGTTATTCCGACCAGCACCGGAACCCGTTCCTTGACCTGTTCACAAACGCGTTCGATAACTTCATATCGCAGGCGGTAACTGAGACTCGGGGCCTCACCCGTTGTCCCTAAGATAAACAAACCGTGAACGCCGCCGGCAAGAACATGTTCAATCAGCCGCTCCAGGCCGGCTGCATCGAGCGTGTCCCTGTCCTGAAGCGGTGTAACCAGAGGCGGAATGATGCCGCGCAGCAGCCTCGGTAATAAATTCGAGTTCGATTCCATATCAGTTCTCCATTCTGCTATATCTTTTTACTCTCTACTATATGCCAAAATACAAAACCGCGTCAAAAATAAAACTACCGACAACATACTAAAAACTCACGACTGAATTTAGTATAATCGTTTTTATGAGTTTATCTCAAGAGATAAAATGCAAAGCGGTTGAATTAGGTTTCGACCTGATTGGCATAACAGACGCCTCGCCCATCGATACCACACAGGCCGAGCTGTTAAGCCGGTGGCTAAAGTCCGGCTGCGCCGGCCAGATGAGCTACCTGCACAACAATTTTGAAAAACGCACTCACCCCGCCAGACTTTTGGAAAACGCTCAATCGGTAATCTGTGTCGGCCTGAATTATAAACAGCCGAAACAAAAACCAAAAAAGTCGGACCCAACTGCCCCAATGGGCAAAGTAGCAAGCTATGCCCGGTATGAAGATTATCATCCGTTTATAAAGGAACGATTGCGCAAACTAACTGAATTTATTCGTTCAAGCGGAAGACAGGGACACAAATTTAAAATTTGTGTTGATTCAGTACCACTGGCCGAGCGTTCACTGGCTGCAAGAGCCGGCTTGGGCTTCATTGGAAAAAACCGCATGTTAATCAATCCCGCACTGGGCCCGCAGATATTTCTCGGTGAAATAATAACAACTATAAAACTTTCAACCGATAATCCAATCACAGACCATTGTTCAAACTGCGATAGGTGTATCAGCGCCTGTCCTACACATGCCTTGACGCCTGACGGGCAATTCGACGCAAATAAGTGTATAAGCTATCTAACTATAGAATACAAAGGCCGAATACCTTCCGAAATGGCAGAAAAAACAGCCGACCGACTCTTTGGCTGTGACGAGTGTGTCCTTGCCTGTCCCTATCAGAAAAATGCGCCTGCTTACAAAAACAAACAGTTCATACTTTATAACGACAGGGCCAGGCTCGACCTGAGCCGTATTTTGAATTTAACACAGCAGGACTTTGACGCCGAGTTCGCTGATTCCACAATTAGACGTTCAGGCCTTGAACGTTTGAAAAGAAACGCTCGAATCTGCCTTGAAAATATCAACAGGTATTCATAACATTCCCCTTTCCCAGCCGGATTAGCTGAAATTAGTTGACAATTCGCGATGAATTTTCTAATCTAATATAAGCAACAGCCTTGGTACGCAATTAAATCGCGTAAATATAAGCTGCGGGAGGATATGTATCCGTGGAAAAATACAGCAGTAAGTTAGCGGCGGGTTTGGTATCGGCCGCTGTATTTATCGTCATTTCGCCATTATCGGCAATATTTGCTGAGATCAGTCCTATTATCACAAGCCAGCAGATTGAAGCCGATTGGCTTCGCCAGGAAAAGCTTCGTAACATTAGCAAGGTGTCCACAGACGGGAAGGTCAAACCCGAACAGGATGCGATTGGCGCCTGCGACGGCGTCAAGGATGGCAAATGGGGATTCCATACAGAAAACGAAAACAAGCCCTGGTGGCAGATTGACTTAGGCAGGCGGATGGCACTTGATCGGCTCGTGTTATATAACCGCTGCGATTTTCCTGAGAGGACATCAAGAATAATCGTCCTGCTTTCCACCGATGGTGAGACATTCAGGCAGGCATATCAGCACGATGGCACGGCGTTCTTTGGGTACACGGATAACAAGCCGCTGGTAATTAACCTTCAAAACACTCAGTCCCGCTATGTTCGGCTTCAACTGCCGCAAAAGAGCTATTTTCATCTGGACGAGGTGGAAATTTACGCCCGCGGTTCAAACCATAATATCGCCCTTGGTAGGCCCGCGACGCAAAGCAGCGTTAGCCAGTGGTCGAAACCGCACTTCCAAAAACAGCATCACAATTTCCTGCGAATTGATGAAGTTGTGCGGCGTGGTCTTAAGCTCGCAGAAAGTTTACAGCAGCTTGGAGCTGATACCGCAGGACAGATAATATCCTTAAAATCTATTGCAGAAAAAACCGGTAAGCTTCCGTGGGATGCGCCCGAAAATATTCAACGTTCATTATATATTCAGGCCCGCCGTGTTGTGCGTGAAATGGCGCTTACCAATCCCTTGTTGGATTTCGATAAGATATTGTTCGTCAAGCGCGCCCCCGGCACCCTGCCTCATATGTCAGACCAGTACTACGGCTGGTGGTCACGTCCCGGCGGAGGCATTTATCTGCTTGAGAATTTCAAGAGCGAAAAGCCGCGTTTGCGCTGCCTGACGGAAAGCTGGCCTGCAGGAAATTTTCTTCGCCCGGAGCTTTCATATGATGGCACAAAGGTCCTGTTTGCCTATTGCCGGTACTATCCGCACGTAGCCGGGATGGAGAAGGTGGATAAGGACAAGCTCCCTGAAGATGCCTTTTATCATATTTTCCAGATGAGTATCGACGGGACAGACATCAGGCGGCTGACGTACGGCCGGTATGATGATTTCGATGCCAGATACCTGCCGGCTGAAACCAGGCGTCACGCTCAGTCAAATCACGACATCGTTTTTCTATCGACACGAAAGGGCCAGTTCGTCCAGTGCTCTAAGGCCGGTTCCGCCTCGACCAACCAGGCGACACTGCCCGACAGCTATGTGCGCTGTGGAGGTGACAATAAACGCCCATGCGCCGTTTTTACTTTGCACGTAATGGATTCCAACGGCGAAAACCTCAGGCCCATCTCAGCCTTTGAAAACTTCGAGTGGATGCCATCGGTGGCCCATGATGGCAACATTATTTACGCCCGGTGGGATTATATCGACCGCTTCAACGGCCACTTCATGAGCTTGTGGTCAACGAACCAGCATGGGTCAAATCCGCAGCTTGTCTATGGCAACTTCACTGAAAAACCGCAGTGCATCTTCGAGGCACGGGCTATTCCGAATTCGCACAAGTTGATTTTCACAGCATCAGCTCATCACTCGATTACTGGCGGGTCGCTCGCATTGCTGGACCGCTCACGAGGAACCGAAGGCGCCGATCCCATAACTCGTCTTACTCCCGATGTGTGTTTTCCCGAAGCCGAGGGCTGGTCACCGACATACTATGCAAATCCATATCCACTTTCGGAACAGTTCTATCTCGTCACCTGGAGTGACCGGCCGCTGCCGCCGCATCACGGAAGCAGCCAGGTTACAGATGCCCGCAATCCTGTCAACGCCCTTGGCTTATATCTCTACGATTCATTCGGCAACCTTGAGCTGCTTTACCGGGACCCCGAAATATCGAGTATGTACCCTATTCCGGTGCGCCGTCGTAACAAACCGCCGGTTTACCCCGACACAGTTGATTGGGAAGGCATGCAGGAAGGACGCTTTTTAGTACTGGATGTCTATAAGGGTCTTCAAAATCAATCTCAAGCCAGCAGCGCCATCAGGCACGGCTCCATTAAACAGTTGCGTATAATCGGCGTGCCGCCGAAAACCCAGCCGCATATGAATACGCCCAACCTGGGCGTTTCAAAGGAAGACCCGGGCAAATTCGTCCTTGGAACGGTTCCTGTAGAGAAGGATGGCTCGGCCTATTTCCGAGTGCCGTCAGGAATACCTGTTTTTTTCCAGGCCCTCGATGAGAACGGCCTGGCCGTACAAACCATGCGAAGTCTCACTTACGTTCAGCCCGGACAGACGCTTTCCTGCATCGGCTGCCACGAATCTCGCGATTCGGTCCCTTCAGTAACAACTCAACCGTTAGCCGTGCAGCGCAAGCCGTCGAAAATTACACCCGGCCCGACAGGTTCCTGGCCCCTTCGCTTCGACCGCCTCGTGCAGCCTGTACTGGATAAATCCTGTGTATCCTGCCACCAACCAAACAGTTCCAACGAGATAGCAGCCCGCCTTGACCTCAGCCCGGCCAAGTCCTACGAAAACCTGATGTCGTTCGCGGACAAAGACCTTGAAAAGCTGGCCTTTGAAAAAGACAGGTCTATAATCGGACAGTGCACGGCTGCTCAGAGTAAGCTGCTTGAGTCACTTGCAAACGGTAAGGGTCACGAGGATTTGCAGCTTAACGACGATGATTTTAATCGCCTTGTTACCTGGATGGATGTATATGCGCAAAGACTCGGGTCTTTCAGCAAACACCAGGAAGAGCAGTTGCGAGAGCTTCGTCAGAAAATGACAGCTTTATTAGCTGAGTAAATGCTGATTTAGTAGTGCTATAAACATTGACAAAAAAGCCAACAACATCTGCTCGTTAGAAAGCATATCTTGTATCACCCAAACAATAACGAGATTCGAGATAAGAAATGCAACACAAATTACGGGGCAAGGAAAAAGTCGGTCTCACAGGAGGGTACTTCACAGCCCTGATATATGTCGGTGTCCTGCAGGGTATATATATCATCCTCTGAGATGCCGATAAAGCGAGTTTTTAGGAACTCTATATGGCCGTCGCCAAATAAAACGTTCTGCCCCCGCCGATTATGATTGATGCTGTTAAGAGTCAACAGCGCTCTGTTTAATTGCAGTCGAAACTTTTTGGAAAAATCTTCCGGCAGTTTCTCGAAGAGGGGATTCATATCCGCCATTATAACTTTTCGGCACAGCAGTTTGCCGCCTGCGGTTTTACGGCAGTTTATCTGGAAACTGTAAGTTACATATCTTCTGCTGGGAAAATCTTTTAATCTTTTGATTTGTGAATCGGTAAGTTTCAGAGGTACTTCGCCTTTACAAGCAGGGCATACAAAGTTCTCTATGTCAACGTAATCGTACTTCGGTAAAAGGTATATATGGCGATCATTGGAGTGATTCTCTCTGCCCTGGTCGCCCACCTTCCACCACGGCGCTCCCGCTAAAGTTGCAACAGCAGGCGCCTTATCGTCATAGTCGGAGATGTAATTGCGTAAACCCTGAAATACACTGCCCATTTGCATTTGGCACCGCTGCTGCCGGGATTTCTGACGGGCATAGCCTGATACAACTTTGAATGAAGTAAACAGGATGCTTCCGGCAATCATAAACACTGCTGCGACAGCTAATCTTTTACCCAGGCCCGGCCACGACCAGCTCTGAATGGCAACATTTCGGACTTGTTCGCCGGCAAGCAATTGCCGCAGTTGACGCTGACCTGAGTCCGCAAGATTTTGAACTCGTGAAATAGTATTTTCTACGAGTTCATCAGGACAGGCTTCAGGCTCTAAGCTGCCGAGCGGTCCAATTGCAGCTTTAAGCTTAAAGTGAATTTCGGCGGCCTCTTCGTTGGATGAGATTAACGCCTCGGCTTCGTCAGTCTCTTTC